>DATGVD010000304.1:0-4417 GCA_035300785.1 Pyrinomonadaceae bacterium
GCGCCGGCGCCGAATCGCGCCGCGGATTGGGATTGGCAGTAGTCGGTGGCCTATGCGTATCGCAAGTCGTGACGTTGTATTTGACGCCGGTCGTCTATTTGTATTTTGAACGAATGCAGGAATGGGTCCGTCGCGGCAGAGCGCGCCGCAACGAACCGGCAGTCGCATGAACAGTACATTTTCCATTGGTCATTTGAGATTTATCATCCGGTCATTTGTGCTTCGCGTCCGTTCGTGTGATTTCGTGGATCGTCTTTCCTTTCCCAGGCTGGGCACGATCCACGAAATCACACGAAACAATGCGAGACAAATCCGGCGTCAAATGACCAACGGAAAAATGAAATCAACTACGCTACCACCGGCTCCTCATTCGTCTTGCCTCGCCGGAACCATTCATGCGCGCGTTCGAAGTACAGATAAACGACCGGCGTCAGATACAACGTGACGACCTGCGATACGCACAATCCGCCGACCACCGCCAGTCCCAGGCCGCGTCGGGATTCGGCGCCGGCGCCCCAACCCAAAGCGATCGGCAGCGTTCCCATCAGCGCCGCCATCGTCGTCATCATGATGGGACGGAACCTGATCAGACAGGCCTGAAAGATGGCTTCCTCGGCCGGCTTGCCCTCTTCGCGCTGTGCGGTCAGGGCAAAGTCGATCATCATGATTGCGTTCTTCTCGACGATGCCAATCAGCATGATCAGCCCGACGAACGCGTACACGTCCAGCTCGCGTCCGAAAATTAATAGTGTCAGCAAAGCCCCCAGACCCGCCGACGGCAAGCCGGAAAGGATCGTGAACGGGTGAATAAAACTTTCGTACAGAATTCCCAGGATCAAATAGATCACAAGCACCGCAACCAGCAAGAGCAAAGTGAGATTCTGCAACGATGCCTGAAAGATTTGCGCGGTGCCCTGGAAGCTGGTTGTGATCGTCGCCGGCAGAGTTTGTTTTGCCAAAGCCTGCACTTGATCGGTGGCCGCGCTCAACGACACACCCGGTCGCAGGTTGAATGAGATTGTCGCCGACGGCAGTTGTCCAAGGTGATTGACCAGCAAAGGGCCGACGCTGCGCGACAGAGTGGCAACGGTGCTCAAGGGAATCAAACGGCCCTGCGTCGCCTGGCTTGGCAAAGTTTGGCCAGCCGGGGGTTGATAGGAATTCACCACCGCCGGGGAAGGCTGAGCCAACGCCGATTGGCCCTGAGCCGATTGACTGGAGGTCGAAGGCGGGGCCGTCGAATGAATGTAAAGCCGCCCCAGCGCCGAAGGATCCTGCTGGTACGCTGGCTTCACTTCCAGAATCACCTCGTATTCGTTCGACGTGGCGTAGATAGTCGAGATTTGCCGCGTGCCGTACGCGTTGTTGAGCGTGTCTTCGATCTGCTGAGCCGTGATGCCGAGCGCCGACGCCTTGTCGCGATCGATGTCCACGTTGAGTTGCGGATTCTTGATCTGAATGTCGCTGGTCACATCCAGCAACTGCGGCAGGGCCGCGATCTTTTTCTGCAGTTCCGCAGCCTTCGCGTACAGTTCATCTCGATCCGGCCCTTGCAGCGTCAGTTGGTAAGGACTCTTCGTGACCTGTCCGCCCACTTGCACGAGCGGTGGATTTTGCAAATAGATGCGCATCCCGGGCACCGCGGAAAGCTTCGGGCGCAGGTCGGAGATAATCGCTTCCACATCCTGCTTTCGTTGCGTCAGCGGCTTCAGCAGAATCAGGATGTTGCCGGTGTTGCTGGCGGCGCTAACGTCGCTCTGGCCCACGGTTGAAAGCACGCCGACCACGTTCGAGTTTGAGCGAATGATGTCAACGATCTGTTGCTGATGCCGCGACATTTCTTCGAACGAAATTCCCTCCGCCGCTTCCGTGTAGCCAACGATGCGGCTGGTGTCGTCGTTCGGAATAAAGCCCTTGGGAATTACGTAGAAGAGCGCGATCGTTGCCAGGAAGAGCACGCCGCAAATCAGCATCGTCAACGCGCGGTGCTCGAGCACGAGCTGCAAGGTCCAACGATAACCGCCCACCAGCCAATCGTAAACACGCTCGCTCGCCTGCCACCACTTGCCACGCTCTGCCGGGGGCGCGGGCATCCTGCCCGCATCTTCATTACTCTCGGAGCCCTCCCTCACCGCCCCACCCCAGCCGGGCTGCCCGGCCGGGGACCCCGGAGTCGGGCTACTGCCCCGATGGCCAATCGCCTTCAGCAGGCGGCTGCAAAGCATCGGCGTCAGACTCAAGGAGACAAATCCCGAAACCAGAATCGCGACGCTGATCGTGATTGCGAATTCGCGAAACAGGCGTCCCAGGATTCCGCTCAGAAACAACACCGGAATGAAAACCGCCACCAGCGATACGGTCATCGAAATGATCGTGAATCCGATTTCGCGCGAGCCCTTGAGCGCGGCTTCCATCGCGCCTTCGCCGTCTTCCATGCGGCGCACGATGTTTTCCAACATCACGACCGCGTCATCGACGACGAAACCCACGGACAGCGTCAGCGCCATCAGCGAAAGATTGTCGAGACTGAAACCCAACAGATACATCACCGCGAACGTGAAAACGATCGACGTGGGCAGCGCCAGCGTGGGAATGATCGTCGCGCGCACGTTGCGGAGAAACAGGAAGATGACGAGCACGACCAGGGCAATCGCCAGCAGCAGAGACAACTGCACATCATTCACCGACTCGCGAATTGATTCCGAGCGGTCGTACAAAACGTCCAGCTTGATCGACGCGGGCAATTGCTGGCGGAATGCCGGCAGCAAACTCTTGATGGCGTCGACGACTGCAACGGTGTTCGTGCCGGGCTGCCGCTGCACGGTGAGCGTGACGACTTGCTGACCGTTGTAGCGGCTTGCCAGGCGATTGTTCTCGACGCTATCGACGATATCGCCGAGTTCTTTCAACGTTACGGGCGCGCCGTTGCGATAGGCGACGATCAACTGGCGATAGGCGTCCGCGTTCATCAACTGGCCGTTCGCCTGCACCGTCAGGTTTTGATGAATGCCGTAAAGCGTGCCCACGGGAAGATTCGTGTTGCCGCGCTGCAAAGCGGTGGCGACGTCATCAATGCCGATGCCGCGAATCGCCAGCGCCGACGGATCGAGTTGCGCGCGCACCGCGTATTTCTGCTCGCCGGTTACCAGGACCTGCGCGACGCCGCCGATCGTCGAAAGCCTCTGCGCCAGCGACGTGTCCGCGTACTCGTTTATTTGCGAAAGCGGCAGGGTCGGCGAGCTGACCATCAGATAGACGATCGGTTGGTCGGCGGGATTTACTTTCTTGAGCGTCGGCTGGCTCGGCATTCCCGTCGGCAGTTGCCGCGCCGAAGCCGAGATCGCCGTCTGCACGTCCTGCGCGGCCGCGTCGATGTTGCGGCTGAGATCGAATTGCAGTGTAACTTGAGTGTTGCCGAGCGTGCTGGTGGAACTGACCGTGTTGAGTCCGGCGATAGTAGAGAACTGGCGTTCAAGCGGCGTCGCTACAGACGAGGCCATCGTTTCCGGGCTCCCGCCGGGCAGCTCTGCCGTGACCTGGATGGTTGGGTAGTCGACGTTCGGGAGATCGCTGACCGGCAAGGCGCGATAGCCGATGAAGCCGAACAGGACAATGCCGGCCATGATGAGGGTGGTCGTGATCGGGCGTTGAATGAAAAGTTCGGACATCGATCGAGGTTTCAGGTTTCAAGTTCCAAGTCTCATGTTCGAAAACCTGAAACCTGAAACCTGAAACTTGAAACTAAACCTCACTGATTTGCATTTGCACCACCGCCGCGCCGTCTGCCACCGCCTTGATCGCCCTGACTCGGACTCTGGCCCTGGTCTCCGCCTTGACCTCGGCCTGCGCCCTTTTGCTGCACTTTCGCACCGGGCACCAGTCGCAGTTGGCCGTCCGTCACAACTTGCTCGCCGGGTTTCAAGCCATCGTCAATCACGGTCATGTTATCGATCGTCGAGCCGGTTTTGACTGTTCGCACTTCAACGGTCGAATCAGCCTTGACCACGTAAACGAATGATTTGTCCTGGCCGGCCTGCACGGCTTGCGAGGGAACCACGATCGCCTGGTTCTCCGTTCCCAGCGTGAGCACGACATTGACGAACTGGCCGGGATACAACCGCCGGTCGTCGTTCTGATACGTCGCTTTCAAACGAACCATGCCCGTTGAGACATCGACCGTGTTGTCAACCAGCGACAGTCTGCCCATCCCGGGATTTGATTCATCGCCGGGAATCACGACCTGGACTGCGAAGCCGTTCGCACCTGAATACTGTCGAATGCGAATCAAGTCCTTCTCGGGCACTGAGAAGGTTACGTAGATCGGCGCCGACTGAGTGATTGTCACCATCGGGGTAGTGTCGTTCGCGCGCACCAGGTTGCCGGGGGTCACTGCGAGATTGCCGGTCTTGCCGGTGAT
>DATGVD010000305.1:0-6560 GCA_035300785.1 Pyrinomonadaceae bacterium
TTCAACGAGCTGCGCCGCGTGCTGAAAGAATCGGACGTCGTGCTTTACGCCATCGGAATTCTCGGCGGCGGCGACGTAGGCAGCTCACTCGGCATGGAAGGCCAGGGCATTCTGGACGAGCTGGCCGGCGTTTCGGGCGGCAAAGCTTTTTATCCGCGCACCGCGGCCGAGATGGATGACATCTTTGAGCAGATCGCGCTGGAGTTGCGCCATCAATATTCGATCGGCTACCGGCCGCCGAACTTTGTGAACGACGGCAAGTGGCACCACATCAAAGTGAAAATCACGCCTCCGCGCGGTTTGCCGCGCCTGTTCGTGCGCAGCAAAGAAGGCTATTTCGCTATCGCGAACCCCAAGTAAGCCCGTTTAGAGTTCAACCTTCAGGTTGTGTTCTTTCAGACGAGCAAGCTGAAGCTTGAACTCTAAACCACAGTGCGCGGCAACGTTAGACGACCTTCCTGGCATCAACAGAAGTTGCCGAAAGCTTCGCTTGAGCAAAAATCGTTCGGCGTCGGCACTCCCCGCCGCAAAAACCATTTGACATTAGACGTTTATTTATAGAGGCTTGGTTGGGTGATGAGATTTAGCGCATTCACGAGCACGTTTCGGACGCGTCGCACTGCGGTCGTGCTTTTTTCGATCGTCGCGGTATCTGTGCTGATGATTTCAGGAGCCAGTCGAGCACAGCAATCGCCCGATTCACGCCCGCGAACAACCGGTCAGGCGCCCAGTGCGTCGCCGTCGCCGCAGCCTTCTCAGCCCAGTCCGACACCAGGTCAGCAGTCTCTTCCCGGGCGTCGCATCGCGCCGCAACTCGGTGCGCCGCCGCCGCCGCCAATCTTGAAACCGAAGCCGACGCCCATACCCGATCCTGCCAAAGCGGAAATCAGCGAGGGCGAAATACTAAAATTCAACGCCGAGTTGGTGACGCTGCACGTGCGCGTGATCGATCGCAACAATCATCCGATTAACAACATCGCGAAGGACGACTTTAAGATCTTCGAAGACGGCGTGCCGCAGCCGATTTTTTCGTTTACCGAGGAAGAAGTCCCCGTCATCTATGGTCTGGCCGTAGACACTTCGGGTTCGCTGCGTTCCCAGTTGAATCAGGTGATCGACGCCGCCAAGACGATCATCAACAGCAACAAGCGTGGCGACGAAACTTTCCTGGAACGTTTTATCGACCGCGAGAAGATCGAGAACCTTCAGGAGTTCACGCCCAACAAAGACCTCCTGCTTGACGCGGTCGACAACCTCTACGTAGAGGGCGGGCAAACCGCGGTGATCGACGGAGTTTATCTGGCGGCGGAGCATGTCGCGGAATACAAGAAAGGGAACGACGACGACCGCCGGCGCCGCGCGCTAATCGTAGTGACCGACGGTGAGGATCGCGCCAGCTATTACAACGAGATCCAGCTCTTCCAACGCTTGCGGGAAGAGGATGTGCAGATTTACGTGATCGGATTCGTCAACGAGCTCGACGCGGACAAGGGATTCATTCGCAAGAGTCCGAAGGACAAGGCTGTGGCTCTGCTCAATAGAATTGCCAGCGAAACCGGTGGACGCGCCTTTTATCCGCAAACACTTTCCGAGCTGCCCCAGGTCGCCAACGAGATCGTGCGCGACCTGCGGACGCAGTATGTGGTCAGCTATGACCCGACCAACAAGGCTCACGACGGCACGTATCGCGCAATCAAAGTCGTGGTCGCTGACGCGCCCGGACAGAAGCGCATCGCCCTGACGCGATCCGGGAGAAATGCGAACCCCAGCACGGTTGCGAAACCAACGGCCACGCCGATAAACAACAACGCGCGCCGGCCGACCGACAACCCAACGCGAAAGTCGCCGTAGTTGACAGGCGTTTAGAGTACCAACTTTAGTTGGGTTTTGGGCGCCCAAGAGCCCGACTAAAGTCAGTACTCTGAACACCGCTTCCGCTACTGATTATTCTTTCTTAGGGACGCTTCCAAAGCCGCCAGCGCGCTGTTCAGTTGATCCATCTGCGCGTCACGCATGCGCTGTTTGCGGATCAATTCTTCCAACATCAGTTCGCTCTTCAGATTTACTTTGAAATCCTGCTCGGCCGCGAGCCGGTCTTTTTCCGCCGCGCGGTTCTGCGACATCATGATGATCGGCGCCTGCATGGCCGCAGTCATCGAGAGCATCAGGTTCAAAAGGATGTACGGATAGGGATCGAACTGGGCGCCACTCTCGCCGCGGCCATAGTAGGCCAGAAAGAATGTATTTAAGGCAATCCATATCAGCAGCGCCCCACCGTAAATAAAGATAAATGTCCACGAACCGCCGAATGAGGCCACCCGGTCAGCGACTCGTTCACCGAAGGTGAATTGCCTTTCCATCTCGACGTTGACATTGCGCGATGCCCGTTGCGACACGAGCTGGTTTGTCTGACGCATACGCGCGCCGATTTCACAGATCACGTCAATCGCACAGTCTGGATGTTCGATCAGAAACTGTTGAAAGTCGTCGCTGCTGAGCCGGTGCAGATGAATATCGGTAATCGCGGTGGCGTTGGTCGAACGTTCGCCGCGATCGAGCACGGCCAGCTCGCCAAAAAACTCGCCCGGCTTAAGTTCAGCCAGCGTCACTTCGTTGACGTCCTCGTCCACGACCCAGATCCGCACTGAGCCTTCTTCCAGAACGTAGAGCGCGTCGCCGTGATCGTGCTCATGAAAGATTGTTTCGCCGGCCTTGTAGTTAACCTGATCGATCTCTTCGGCAAGGTGCTCAAGCTCTTGCGCGTCAAGTCGTTTGAAAAGCGGAACGCGAGCCAGGCTCTGCGCTTCTTCGCTCAATTTGGTTAGGTCTGCTGACATAGCAAATCTTCCTTCTCTTTTAATTGAGACATGCATCACCAGGGCGCCGGGCCTGCGAGCAGCTCTTAACTCGTCGTCAGACGTGCGAGTAAATCGCCGGAAATAGAAAATGGATCGGTCGGCGGCTCATTCTTACTCGCCGTCTCAACTACCTGCACGAGTTTGACCACCGCCGCGCCAAGTTCTGGATCATCAGAATTAATCTCGATGCAATCCGGAGAATCAAAAGGGGTAACGAACAAGTAACGCGGCAAGCTGTGGTCGCTCGTTGGCTCTGTCGGCCCGAGAATCAGCAAATTGTTATTCAAGCGCGCGTACCGGTGGGCCGAACCTACTTGTCTTTCCCAATGCAGGCCGCCGCTTTCGGTCTGTGACTCGATTCTCGAGATCAGATTACGCAGGCGATCGGTTGTAGCAGCCTCGCGACCCATTGGCACCTCCCAGCTATCACGTTTCAACTAAGGCGGCGAGATTAGCATCTTTTGGGAATAAATGGGAATGTCTTTTGCGCCTCTTTGTGCCGCGGGTCGGCACCCAAATGTTTGACTCAGAAGTGGCGGTTGACATATCGTGCGGCGACCTCGTTCCGACAGAACACTCAAACAGGAGAAGGCAGGCAATGAACCCCACAATCTCGATCGTCAATCAATCGAAAATCGTCGTCAACTCCATCCTTAAACGCGTGGTCATACCCGCCATGCAGAAACAGATCACCCGCGACTTTGAACCGGTCTGGGGATGGGGCGCCAACCTGAAATTCAATACCAGGAAATTCGACATGAAGGTGATCATCAAGGACACCGCCGGCAAGGGTGGCTATCTGGGTTATCACATCAAAAGCGGCAAGCCGGTCACTTACATCTTTGCCAAAGACGATATCGCCGACTCAGGCGAGTACAGCTCTACCCTCTCTCATGAACTGCTGGAGATGATCGCCGATCCGGGCGTGAACCTCTATGCGATTGGAAAGTTCAGGGACGGGGGCAGAAAAAAAAGCGGGCTGTACGGCCTGGAAGTTTGCGATCCGGTCGAGGCAAATTACTACAAAATCGACGGCGTCACGGTCTCAGACTTCGTGCGCCCGGAATGGTTTGAGCCGGAGCATAAGAAAGGCCGGATGAAGATGGACCACATGGGCGTCGTCGACGCGCCTTTCATGCTTGCCGAAGGCGGGTACGCCGATGTCTTAGCCGGCAGCAGATGGCATACACTCAGGGGCCGCAAGGCAAAAGTGAAGCGCGTTCGCCATCGAGGCGACGCGAGAAAACTAAGCCGATAGAGACCTATTTGGAGTGCGCTGACTCGTCAGCGCTTTAGTACGCGGCGACTTTCGCCGCAGCACTCTCCATCTGGCCGCGACAAGTCGCGGCCTTGAAAGCGGTGACAAGTCACCGCACTCCAAAAAGCTACTGCTGTTCCTTACTCGCAATGTTTCGCTTGTTGCTGCCTAACTGCTTCAACAACTCTTCGACCGCAGCTTCCAGTTGCCGATCGCGCCCGGCCAGATTGTCTTCCGGAGAATTGTCCACGCGAATGTCGGGCTGCACGCCATAGTTTTCCATGTTGGTGCGTTTTGAATCCGCGAGATAAACGCCGACACCCGGCGTGCGCACGGTCGAGCCGTCAATCAAGCTGTAACTGCCCGTGCCGATCACCGCGCCCATCGTCGGCGTGCCAATCACTTTGCCCAGGCCCAAGGCGCGGAATCCGGCCGGAAACATCTCGGCGTTGGAAGCCGAGCGCCAATTCTGCAACACGACCTTCGGTCCGAAATAGCCGGCGAATGGACGGCCGCTCGCCTCTGTGCCGCGCGGTTGCCAGATTTGATATTCGCGTTGCACCAGGATCGCGAGCAATTCCTGCTCGATGTTGCCGCCACCGTTCCAGCGCTGGTCGATGATCATCGCTTCTTTGTTGCGGAACTCGCGAATCTCTTTTTCGAACTTGCGCAGGCTCGGCGGGTTCATCGCCTGAATGTGCAGATAGCCGATGCGTCCGCCGGACAGCTCGTCAACTTTCTGGCGGCGCTCTTTCACCCAGCGCTCATAACGAAGGCCGCTGTACGCCATGCTATTGATGGTTTCGATCCGGGTGCGCCACGCGCCATCTTCGCTGGGCTTGTTGTTGAAAGTAACTTCGACCTTGCGATTGAGACGATCGTTCAAAAGTTGCCAGTACTCGTCTCCCGCTTTGACCTGCTGGCCGCTAATCGCGATCAAGTAATCGCCAACCTTAACTTTGACCCAGTCTTTGTCGGCCGGGCCGTCCTCGTAAACGTAAGTCACGCGATAACGACCCGATGCTGAGTCAGGCTCCAGCTCAATCCCGAGATGGCCGGTTGAAACGCCGCCTGTGGCGCGTCCACCCGGAGGCGGCGCCGCGCCCGTGTGCGAAGCATTCAGCTCGCCGATCATCTCGTTGATGATGTTCAAAAGCTCCTGCCGATCACCGACGTCCTGCACCAGCGGTTCGTATTTTGCTTTCGCCGCGTCCCAATCCTTACCGTGCATCGCCGGATCGTAAAAGCGATACTTCATCGTGCGCCATGCGTCGCCGAACATCTCGGCCC
The DNA here is from genome assembly GCA_035300785.1 of Pyrinomonadaceae bacterium. GTDB lineage: Bacteria > Acidobacteriota > Blastocatellia > Pyrinomonadales > Pyrinomonadaceae > UBA11740. The sequence goes on from DATGVD010000305.1 coordinate 5,407, forward strand.
ATTCAGCCGGATGATCGATCTTTACGCGCACGTTAAAGCTGATGCGCCGGCGCGCGCCTTCGCCGGCGCCTCCGGCTGGTCCGCGTCCCGCGGTCGCCGCGGCGGTGGCTGCGGCCCCTGACTGAAGCGGTGTCGAATAGATTCCGTTCCGTTCGAAAAAGAAAAGCGTGCGGCCATCGCGCGAGATGCCCAGGCCGGAAATGCCGCCGCCGAATCCACCGCCGCCGCCACCACCCTCATCGGCTGCCGGTGGCCCACCCGCGGCTACGCGCGACAGACGTTTGCCATCTTCCTGAATCGAATAGATGACTGGGGTAGAAGCGATGCCCGCCGGCTCGCTGGTCACAAACACAATCGTGCGACTGTCAGGCGCGACGGCGTAAGTCGAAATCGGAAACGGCATGCGCGTGATCTGGCGCGTGCGATGCTTTAGTCCCGCCCAATCGACTTTCGTTTCGTGCGGCGGCCGGTTCATTGGCCGGCGCGGCGGCGGCGCGCCTTCGCCGGCATCGTCGGGCGTTGCCGGCGCGGCTTGATCTTCCGGATCATCGGGGTCGCGGTCCAGACGCTCGAGCCCGACTGAATAAATCTGCACCGACGCATTACCGAAACCGCCTCCTCCTCCACCGCCGGGTGCATCAGAGCGAATGAAGAAAAGTTTGCGGCCATCGGCAGCAAATCGCGGGTTGCGCTCGTCGTAAGAATCAAACGTGACCTTACGCGCCTGTTTATCTTCTCCGGATGAGGCGATTAGATAAATGTCGTTAGTGCGACTCGCGTCCTGCTTGGAATAGGCGAGCCACTTACCGTCAGGCGACCATTCAGGCGTCGAGATATTTCCGTATCGCGACGCATCGATCTCGGCTATCTGTTTGCTGGCGACGTTAATCTTGCGCAGCTTGCTGTCGGAAGAAGTAAAGGCAATCTCTTTCGAATCGGGCGACCAGTTGTAACCAAACTTTAGGGCGTCGATGTCAGTCAGCTTCTGGGTCTCGCCCGCGCCGTCGACCGCGACGACGTAAAGCTCTTCGCGACCGCTGCGATCTGAAATGAATGCCAGCCATTTGCCATCGGGTGAGTAATTAACCAACCGATCGCGCGCCGGGCTGTTGGTGATTTGCTTGATGTCGCCCTCTTCAACCGGCACGGTAAAG
>DATGVD010000306.1:0-8411 GCA_035300785.1 Pyrinomonadaceae bacterium
TTCGATAGGCATCGGGTCAGCGATTACCCGGGTTGAAGAGAACGGCGCCTTCACCGTGACTGGCGTGCCCGAAGGCGAATTCCCATTTTCCGTGATGGTGCATCCGCAGAATGTCTTCTACGCTAAATCAATCGAAGTCAACGGCGTCGACTTGTTGCGCGAGAAACTGAAGACCACGATGGGAACAGAAATCAAGGACGTGCGGGTTGTGATCGCACCAGCCTCGATTCTGACGGGTCGCGTATTGTCGGCCTCAGGAGGAAAACCATTGAGCCGCGTCTCTATCATGTTGATTCCGGTCGACCCATCTACGGGTCCTGCTTTTGCAAGGCCCAACGGATCGACAAATGAGCAGGGAACCTTTGTCGTAAGTGGCGCCCCGGGTGAATATTTCCTGGTCTTGTGGGGCCTGGCTGAGCCCTTGCCGCCACACGACGCTGAATCCATCAAGAAGTTGTCTCCAAACGTAATGCGCGTCACGCTCGGGCCCGGCGAGCGTAAATCGATGGATCTGGTCAAGTAGCACAGGCACCGGCCTTCTCAGTCTTGTTTTTTGACCATCAGAAGAGAGCTCAGAGAAAAAAATACGGCGTGGGAAACAATCAAGTTATGCGCGAAGCTCGTAGGAATCTCTCACATTATGCCAAACTCTATTGTCAGTTAATGAGCGAACTGCACCCGTAAGTCACTGATTCTGATAGGGGTATTTTTTCACTCAAACATCGAACCCATAACGCCGCGTTGGATTTCCTACTCGTGTGCGAGAATCCAAAGCGTCGCCGTCGGCGACGCACTCCAAAATCAATTCCCTGGCGGTCCCGTGAACACGCTCTTATCGATCTGCGCCGGATTTCCGAGCACGACGAAGCGCAGGTTGTGCATGTACTTTTGCGAGACGCGCTGCACCTCAGCAGGGGTGACGGCGTGCAGCTTGTCCAGAAACTGCAGCGCGTTGCGCCAGCCGCCGCCGAGTAGTTCGTACTGGGCCAGCTCTGCTGCCTGGGCCGCATTCGTCTCCTGACCGAGATAATACGTGGTGAGAAACTGTGCGACGGATGCCTTGATATCGTCCTGATCGAGTGGTTCGTTTTGCAGCCGCGCGATTTCGTTGAGCATGACGCGCACGGCCTGATTCGCGTCAACGGCCGTCACGTAAATGCCGCCGGTGTTTGCCGCTGCACTGCTGAGAAAAGCGCTGGGCGCGTATGAGAGGTTGCGCTTTACGCGCACCTCTTCAAAAACGCGGTCGCGCAAAATCGAAGCCGCAATCCGCATCGGATAAATATCCGGTGAGGTTATGGGCGGTGCGGTGAAAAGACCCTGCACGTAGTTCGTCTTCAGATCACGCGGAGTCACATCGATGGTGGACGAGGTAAACGACAACTGCGGCGGGGCTGCGATCTTGTAATCGCCACGCGGAAGCTTGCCGAAGCTTGGGGCCAGTCGCGTCTTTAGTTGCGCCGCATCAAGATCGCCTACGATCACCAGCAGCAGCCGCGAAGTCTGCATGATCTTCTGGTGATAAGCGCGCAGGTCTTCGGCCGTCAGCGCGCTGATCGTGTCCGCGGTACCATCGGGGCGGTTCAAGTAGGGATGACCGGCATAGGCCACCCGCTCCTGCAAACGCTGGAGGTAATTATCCGGGTCGTCAGTTTCCCCGCGCAAACTGGCGACCAGTCGTGCCTGGAGCAGCCCAACGTCTTCCTTAGTGAACGAAGGATGCAGAGCCACATCGGTGAAAATCTCCCACGAGCGATCAAAGTTCGCGCGCGTACTGGTAAGAGACAGCACGGAATAATCATAGTTCGCGCTGCCGCCGATCACGGTTCCCAGGCGCGCGGTTTCCTTCCGCATGCGTTCGCGCGGAAAGTTGGCGCTGGCTTCCGTCGCCGCGGCGAGCATGAATCCCTCGATGCCCGCGTTGTCGGCGGTTATGTTGGTCGATCCGCCGCGGATGAAAAGACCGGCCGACGCGGTCAAGCTGCCTTCGCGTCGCTTCACCAGAACTCTCAGGCCGTTGACATCGAATTCCGTAACCTGGGCAGCTGCCGCAGCCGCCAGGCGGCCATAGTCAACCTGGGCCGGCACTGTCGCCTGCTGAGCTGCCGAAGCGGCCTGTGGCCTCTGGGCAAAAACTAACGCCGCCCGGCCTGGAACCAGGGCGGCTAGTGCCAGCACGGTCACCAGCGCTAATGACGAGATCGACCGCAGGCGATCAAAAACGGAACGCTCCCTCCGACTCGTGCCTACTGCTGTCTGCCTACTGCCTGCTGTTTTTATCATTGTCCGATCAGGTCCTCCGCCTTTAACTGAACTTGCTTCTGCGCCGGCTCAGAAATCAAGGCGATCCCGATGTGCGGCTTGCCTTGAATGTAAGTTGTGATGTAACGGCTGATGTCCGCGCGCGAAGTGCGCCGCAAATTCGTCAAATAGCCGCGGAAGTACGCGATGCCCGACGTTGCCCACCAGAAGCCGAGCGTCTTGGCGTATTCGTCGAGTTTCTCGCGCGAGTACAAATCGTCGGCTTCCAGCAAAGCCTTCGCGCTTTCGAGCTGTTCGTCGGTGTAGTAATCCTTGTCGTTAAAATGAGCGACCTCGTTGTAGACCGCTTTGATGGCGGCCTGGGTTTTGTCAGGCGTCGTTTGCAGGACGATGCTGATTGGTCCGACGTTGCGCTGCGTGTAGTAATTAATGCCGACGCCGTTGACCAGTCCGCTGTCAACCAGATCGCGCTGAAAGCGCGAGTCAGGTTGCTGCATGATGAACGAGAAAGTATCAGCCGCGTAAGTTGCGGCGTCGTCTTTTCCGATCGAGGGACCTGGCCAGCCAATCTCAACGATGACGTTGGCGACCGGCTGTTGAATCACGACGCCCTCGCTCTTGGGGATCGGCGGATGCTCGACGAGCGGGAATTCGACGAAGGGATCCTTTTCGCGGCGCGCCCAATCGCCAAAAAACTCCTGCGCCATCTTGTAAATATCTTCCGGCCGCACGTCACCCGTCACCACCAGCGCTGAATTGTTCGGGACGTAATAACGGCCCTGGATCAGACGCATCATCGCGGTGGTGGCGCCAGAGACGGTTTGCCGATTGCCGAGCGCGTTCTTGCGGCTCGGGTATTTGAAAAACATCCGGTCGCTCATCTCGCGACTCAGATAAAAAAACGGCTCTGACTCGTTGCGATCGATCTCGCCGATCACAACCTGGCGCTCGCGCTCAAATTCCTTTTCGTCGAACAGCGGGTAACGCGTAGAGTCGCGCATGAAGTTCATCGCCGCTCGCAGGTTCGGGCTGGTCGTCGTGAAGTAATATTCGACAACCTCCTCGCGCGTTTCTCCGTTATAGGCGATGCCGAGCTGGCCAATCGTCTTCAGGTAAGCTTCCTGATTCGCGACGGCGCGATTGGCTTTGAAGAACATGTGCTCGTAAAGATGCGACAAGCCGTTTAACTCAGGCGGTTCAGTGTAGGAGCCGTTGCGCACCGCGAGTTCGATCGTGACCAGCGGCACCGAGTGATCTTCCAGCACGATGACTTCAAGGCCGTTGGGCAGCACGCGGCTGGGAATGTCCGCGGCGGGCATTGCCGCCACAGACTTCGCCACGGCCGGGCCCGATGATTGGATATGCAGGCGCGGATTGATCGCGGCCGGCGTTCCTTGCCCGGCCAGCGGCGCAATAAATGAAAGGATGAGCGCGAGAGTAACCAGAATTCGTTTCACGTTAGCTCCTGTTTGTTTCCCGGAAAGCAGACTTGAATTTACCACAGCATTTGAGCGGATTCGATGTCGGGCGGACCCAAATAGATGTCAAGAGGTTAGTTTAGAGTTCAAGCTTTAGCTTGCGCCTGTTCAGCAACCTAAAGGTTGAACTCTGAACGTAAAGTGACCAACCATTCAGCCACGGTAGCTTTCGTCCTGCTCGATCTTTGAAAGCACCCAATCGAATTCGCCCGAGGTGATCTTGCCGCCGCAGAATTCGCAGATGCCCGTCGCGTTTACTTTCAAAGGCGCGCCGCAGTTCGGGCAGTTCAAATCAGCGCGCGCCGGCCCGGGCTTGGCCTTGCTGTTGCGAATGAACGTCCAGTATTCGCTCCAGCGCCGCAAATTACTTTTCGACCCGGCCACGACGCGGCCCGCCGTGTCAATCGTGTAATCGAAACCCTGCCCAAAAATGCGCAGGGTAATCGCATTGTAAAAAGCGTCCATCTTGATTTTCACGGGCTGCATCGCGGTGATCTGGCACTGGTCGAGCGCGTTCCGCAATCCCTGTCGCTGGTACGCGTCGATCCAGTAACGATGCATCTGGAAAATGTTGTCCGTCTCGTGCGGGCGGGCGCGTTCCCAGTTGAGCGTCGACCATGCTTCCTGCAGCTCGGTAAAGATCAAACGGGCCCGCGCCTGAAAATCGGCCCACGAAAATGTAGAATTGTTTTGTTCGAACGCCGCGCGCACTGCCGGAAAGTTCGGCTGCGTGACCGTGGGATAATCAGTCCCAACTTCCGGCACATCTGAAGTCAGCAGCGGACCTTTCGCTTCACGGCTCAAGGTCGTGATGCTACGAACATACCACTGAAATTCACCGCTATCGATCTTCGTGCCGCAAAATGCGCACGCGCCCACGGTGTCTTTCTGCAAAGGCGCGCCGCAACGCGGACAGTGCAGCGCCGTCGCTTGCTCCGGCCCCGGCGAAAGCACATCGCGCTTGCGTTCCAACTCCCAGCGCTCGCGCACGTAGTAGCTCATCTCGCCGCGCGGGTCGCCCTCGCGCGGAGTAAACTCCGTGTAATTCGCTTCAAAACCGATGCTGATCCCGATCGTCGGAGTGTCGAGTCCGCGCACGTCGATCACCTGGATCGCGCCGACGATAATTCCCTGCACCGCTTTTAGGTTTGGCGGATTCAGTTGCAAAAGCGAAGTGCGCGCTGCTTCGCTCAAATAGGGCGACAAGAGGTCGAGCGCCGTTGCCCCGTGACCGCGCGCGTCATGCGCCCGCCCGTACAGCGCGTAGCAGAAGTCCGTGAAAATTATCTCAGAGAACTTTGGATCGAAGCGGCGCAATTGATTGAACGCGCGCTCGACATCCAGCTGTTGCACACCGCCCGCGCCGGCGGCCGCGGCCATGATCGGCGATGACGTCACCGACACGGACTTCTTCGACGGCTTCAGAAACCAAAAGATCACCAGGGCGATGACGATGATATCGACCGGAATGCCGATGACCGGGTGCTCGATCGTCAACCAAAGCAGAAATCGTACGAGCAGATAGACAATCGCCCCAGCGCCGCCGCCGCCACCTCCACCGCTGCCACCTCCACCGCCGTACGACCCGCCCCCGCCCACGCGCGCGAGGGCTTCGGTAGCAAACAGCGCGACGCCGAGAAGGACCACCCCCGCCGCGCCGAAGCGCGCCGTCAATTGGCATTTGGCAATCGGCAATCGGCAATGCTTCATTTCAACTCAAAGCGTGGCATGTCGGGAAGCTCGTTCGGATTTTCGCCGGTCGCCGGCTTGTGTTTGGCGAGCAGCGCTCCGAGATCCTGCAAAGCCTTCGTCAAGCTACCGGGTTCGGCACGACGTCCCGCCTGATTCAGCTCAAACAGCGCGTGGTTCCATTCGAGCGCGGGCACCGAAGTCAGGATTCCGCGGTCAGCGATGACTTCCAGGCGTTGCTCGAGCAGCGAAAGATAAATCAGCAAACCGTTCTCTGCGTGAGTGTTCGCAATCCCCGCTTCATAAAACATTGCCGCCGCGCCGGTCCGCGCCGCGCGCGCGCGAAACTTCTTTGTGGTCAGCAAGCGTCTGATCAGATTGCTTCGCGAAGACCCGAACGCACCGAGCACGAAGAACAGCGCGACATCGATTGGCACCCAGTAGGTGTGGAAATCAAAGGGAGAAAGCAGAACGAAGAGCAGGCCGGCAAATGCCAACAACGCACCGAACAGATAATCGGCATGGCGATAAGGGCCTGAGCGAGCGCGCACGACGATCACGATCTCAGCGTCGGTGTTCGACTCGATTTCGCGAACCTGTTGCGCCAGCGCTTCACACGCGGCTTGATCGAATTTCGCGCCTGTCATCTTCTTATCAGAAGTGCAAGTTTAGCATAAGCCCTAAGCCCAAATAATGTTCGACAAACTCTTTCAATGCACGAAAAACGGCCCAGCTAATCGACTGGGCCGTTAGGGTCGGAAATCGTCGTCGAGGTCTAACTATAACTGCTCAACGCATCGGGCTCGTTTTCGTAGACGTCGAACACGGTGAGGAGTTTGGTGATTACCAAAAGGTCCTGCACCTTGTCGGTGAGATTCAGAAGTTTCAGTTGGCCGCCACCCCGGCCCACGGTCGTATAGTTGGCAATCAATTCGCCGATGCCGCTCGAATCGATGTATTTGACCGCGCCCAGATTCAACAGAATCTTCTTATTGCCGCCGGCAACCAAACTGCGAATCGCGCCGCGCAGTGCGGCCGCGCTGTCGCCCATGCGCACTTCACCACTCAAATCAAGAATCGCCACGTCGCCTGCCTGGCGTTGTTTGATATCCAATTGAGCCATCGCTGAAACCTCCCTGGTCCACAGTCAAAAACCTCGACACGCGACCCGCAGTCGCGCTCGGGTCAGCAAATCATTTGAAGTTACTGAGCGCCTCGGCCTCGGTCTCGTAAGCATCAAAAACTGTCAGCAACTTCGTGATCGTAAGCAAGTCTCGCAATTTTTCGGTCAGGCTGAGCAGCTTAAGTTGCCCGCCTTCTTTATTAATTGCGGTATAGCTGGACACCAGCTCGCCGATGCCGCTCGAATCGATATAGCCCACGCCTGCCAGATTCAGCAGAATGTTTTTCTTTCCTTCTTCCAGCAAGCGACGGATGGCGCTGCGCAAAGCCACGCTGCCTTCGCCAATCGTGATGCGGCCGTCCATATCCAGCACAGTTACGTCGCCGGCTTGTCGCTCACGGATGTTAAGTTCTGCCATGATCCAGAGTTCTCCTCCTGGGGAATTAGAATTTCTTCACTAATCGCACCTTAGTGCCGCCCTCGGGCCGGGCTAACCAATCAACCTCATCCATGAAAGTGCGCATCAGGAAAATACCGCGGCCCGAAGTCTTCATGATGTTTGCCGGATCCGTTGGATCGGGTACTGTCGCCGGATCAAATCCTTCGCCCTGATCTTTTACTTCGATTTCCAGCGCGTGTTCCAGGCAATTGAAAGTCACTTCGACTTCTTTGGCTTCGTCCTCCTGGTTGCCGTGCACGATCGCGTTCGTGACGGCTTCGCGCACAGCCATGTCAATTCCAAACGCGATTTCTTCCCCCAAGCCGCAACTCTGGACAAAGCCCGTTGCCGCGGCGGCGGCAGCAGCGACCGCCTCAATGTGGCTGGGCAAAACGAGTCGAGTCGTTTGTTCGGTCACAAAGGGCACGGCCTCTCTTGCCGGGGAATTGCGCTCAGGGCTGCTGCTAAATATAGCTAACGGAAGACGGACGTGTAACATGCTCGCTGGTCGCATGTCAAGAACTTGGCCATCGGTGGGTAGGGACTACTTTGTAAGCGGTGTTCAGAGTACCGACTTTAGCCGGGTCTTTGTAAGGCGAGAAAGGCCCAACTAAAGTTGGTACTCTATACGCCGTCAAATCAGGACACACTGCCCGGGCGCGGGACTTACTTAAGTTTGCCTAACTCCGCCATCAGGTTAAGATTCACCGGTGATCATTCACCCTGCAAAACTGATTCGCGGCCGGCTGACAATGCCGGGCGATAAGTCAATCTCGCATCGCGCGGCGATGATCGCGGCGCTGGCAGACGGCACTTCGCGCCTCAGAAATTTTTCAAACAGCGCTGATTGCGAGGCCACGCTTTCTTGCCTGACGAGGCTGGGCGTCTCGATTGAACGCGACCGCGATGATTTGCGAGTTCACGGCGCCGGCGCGGAAGGACTACGCGTGCCCGCCGAGCCGCTTGATTGCAGCAACAGCGGCACGACGATGCGGCTGTTGGCCGGGATTCTCGCCGGACAGAATTTCAAATCAACTTTGACTGGCGATGCGTCTCTGCGCTCGCGTCCCATGGCCCGAATTATCGAGCCGCTGCGGATGATGGGTGCGGGCATTTCGTCCAACGACGGCCGCGCGCCACTGATAATCGCAGGCCGTAGGCCTCTGAAAGCAATCAATTACGATCTGCCCATCGCCAGCGCGCAGGTCAAATCGTGCCTCCTGCTTGCTGGACTGAACGCTGAAGGGCGAACGGAAATTGTCGAGCATGAAGTAACTCGCGATCACACTGAGCGAATGCTGCGCTGGTTCGGCGTTCCGCTTGAGACCAGAGACGTTGAGGGCTCGCGGGCTGTCGCGATCGGTGGCCCGGCGCGTTTGAGCGCGCGAGATGTTTCAATTCCCGGAGATGTCTCATCGGC
>DATGVD010000307.1:0-2252 GCA_035300785.1 Pyrinomonadaceae bacterium
AAGCAGCCGGCACTTCCGGTGTTCGATCAAAAGATTCCTTCAGCGCAATCGCGTCTTCCATCGCCAGCTTGGTGCCTGAGCCGATCGAGAAGTGCGCCGTGTGCAGAGCGTCGCCGAGCAGGACGACATTCTCAAAACTCCAATGCGCATTCTTAACCAGCAGGAAATTGAGCCACTTTGAGTTATTCGAAAGCAACGCCTGGCCATTTAGGTCTGGTGCGAATACTGCGGCGAGATAGCGAAGCGTCTCTGCCTCTGACATCTCGGCGAATCCAGCCTGCGTCCAGGTCCGCGGATCGCATTCGACGATGAACGTGCTGGTGGTCTTATCGAATTTGTACGAGTGCGCGGCGAATATGCCTGTCGCCGTTTCGCGAAATGTCAGCGTCAGTCCGTGAAACAACTGATTCGTGCCGTACCAGATGTATTTGTTCGGGCGGGTGCTGAGATCGGATTGGAAAATTTCTTTGAAGGCGTCTCTGACTAAACTGTTAACGCCGTCCGCACCGACAACCAGATCGCAATCCGCTCTTAATGAATCAAACTCCGCGACTTCCGTGCGAAAGTTGATTTCGACGCCGAGTTCTTCACATCGCCGCTGCAGAATCTTGAGTAGGCGCAGGCGGGCGATACCGGAGAAGCTGTTGCCATGGATCGAAATCGTTTGGCCGCGATGAACTACATCGACATTGTCCCAGGCTTCAAAGTTCCGGGTGATTTCCGCGTGCGACGGTTCGTCGGCCGCGCGCAAATTGCTCAGCGTCCTTCCGGAAAAAACCACGCCCCAGCCAAACGTGTCATTCGGCCCGTTACGCTCGTAGATTTTGATGTCATGCGTGGTATCGGCCTTCTTCATCAGGATGGCGAAATACATTCCGGCCGGGCCGCCGCCGATGATTTTGATTTTCATGAGCGCAGTTCATCCAATGCCGCGCCTAACCTTTCCACTCCGGTTTTGAACAACTCTGGCTCGGCGCACATGCCGACGCGAAAATGCTGTGGCGATTCAAAGAAGCAGCCGGGCACGACGGCGGTGTCGTATTTCTCGGTGAGCACAGCGCAGAGATCTTCGACGCGCCCTTTCAGCAGTCGCGGAAACGAGGTCGTTCCTGATTCGGTCCGCACAACTTTGAGTTCCTCGCGCGAGTTGAAAAACTCACGGAGCACGGCGCGATTGGTTTCCAAAATCCCTTTCGCGCGAGCGATGATCTTTGGAAGCTTTGCGAGCGCAACCACGCTCAGCCGCTCGGCCGGCTGCGGTCCGATAGCTCCGAAAATATCATTCAGCAGCCGCATTCGTTGCGCAAGATCCGGCTCGGCCAGGATCCAGCCGCAGCGCAGGCCGCTCAATCCGTAACCCTTCGTCAAACTGCTGGTGGCGATGAATTCGGGTCCAAGGTGAACCGACGAGCGCGGCGCGGCTTCGAACATCGCTTCCAGATAAACTTCATCGACCAGCACCCGCGCGCCCACGCTGCGCGCGATCTCGCCGACTTGCTTTAGCGTTTCCTCGTCGACCAGCGCGCTGCTGGGATTGTGCAGATTCGTAAGTGCGATGAGCCGCGTGCGCGACGTGATTTGTTTCGCAAGCTCCTGAACATCGACCCGAAAACCATTCTCAAACGATCGCGGAAACCGTTTGATGTTCGCGCCCAGATATTCCGCGACGGCGAGGATCGGATCGTAAGTCGGCGCTTCAATCAAAACTTCATCGCCATGCTCCAGCGCCGCGGCCATCGCCAGATGATTCGCCATCGAAGTGCCACCGGAAATCGTCACGACCGCTTCAGCTGCAACCCCACAGTGCCTGGCCAACGCATCGACCAGCGGTCGATAGCCATAAGAGTTGTCGCCGTTCAAATCCAGATCTTCGATCTTGGCGTCCAGTTCGGCGAACGGCAGATTGAGAATCCCGCTCAGCGCGAGATCGTATTTCACTTTCGGGCGCGTCTTGGCCCAATGCATGTAGATGGATTGTGTTTTCATGTTGATCTCAAATGTTCAGAGTTCAAGCTTCAGCTTGCTGTGCGCTACGGAACGACAACCTAAAGGTTGAACTCTAAACTGCCCGCCTCTTTCGCATGGAGGCCCACACGAAATACACCGGCAAACCGGAGAGCATTATAGCCAATCCGATTAGACTGTTGCTTGGATAGCGGTGAATCGTGCTGAACGCGACCGCACCGCAGGCCGCGATAAAAAACAGCGTCGTCAGCGGGTGGCCGGGAATGCGAAACGCCCCATTCGCATTG
>DATGVD010000308.1:0-5015 GCA_035300785.1 Pyrinomonadaceae bacterium
TCCTGCGAGTTGATCGCGAAGTCACGCAACGCGTCAACCACACTGTCGTCGTTGGTCGCGCCCAGCACTGAGATAGCCTTGGCTCGCAACTTCGGATCCGATTCGTTCCGGGCGACACCGAGGATTGTCGGGATGGCCGCCTTGCCGCCGTGACGAGCCAGCAGCGTCAACGCCGCGCCCTTGCATCGCTGAGTTTGCGTCGATCCCGGCTTGAGCCAATCCGTCGCCGCCGCGATGCCGCGCTGGGGGTCACTTTCGAACAGCGCCTGAAGCACTACGATCTTGAATTCGCACGGATCGTCGTCGTTTTGTGAGCTGCCGTTCGGTCCGCCAATACCTACTCCGATGCCAACACCCATGCGGTCTCTCATCCGCTCCAGAGCTTCCTGGACTCTTTCCTGCTCTCTTTCCTGGATTGCCTGGGTTCTTTCTTTGACCCTTTCTTGCGCGTCCCTCATTCTTTCCTGGGCATCCCTAATTCTTTCCTGCGCCTCCTGAGTCCGCACCTGAACTTCCACCGGGTCCACCGTGACCGTTATCGGATCGACCTTTACTCTCACTCCATTGGGAACTTGCGCCAGCAGCATTTCCGCATCGCCTTTCCACTTCGTCTTCTCGTAAGTCTTCAGCAGGCGTTCGATTGTGTCCTTGGCCTGATCGAATTCCTTTAGCTTGACCTGGGAATACGCCATCCAGTACATGGCCGCATCGATGTTCTCTTCCTTCGAGTAAGTGGAAATGTATTCGTTGAACTTCTCAATTGCCTTGGCGTACTGCTCGTCGGAAATGAGATCGCGCCCGCCCTGGAACTTGGCATTGGCAGCGTCGTTCTTGCTTCCCTGCGGCGCAAACCTGTTCATCTTGTCGCTCTTGAGTTTTTGCGCCGCTGCCGGGTTCACGACCCCGCCCGCGATGACAATCAACACGGCGGCGATCGCGAGCGAAAGAATCTGGCGCGCGGAGGCGCTCCGGTAAGTCACTTCGTTTTTCATGGTCTGTGTCTGCAACATAAGTTCCTCGTCTTTGGGGTGTCGATCGTCGAGTGGCTGCTCAATAACTTCGCAGCGCCGCAACGATTTCGGTTTTCTGCATGCGATCATTGATCGCGCGCAGGTCAGTGGGCGTCGTTTTGTCCGGTAAATTGGCGATATCGATCAGAAATGGTTCCAGCTCGCCAAGCAGTTTCTTGGCCGGATATTTCCCGGCCATCTCCGCATCGCGGCGGAGCACGACGTTGTCGTCCAGCAAGCGTCGCGACGTTGCCTTCTCGTAAGAAACATCGACTTCTGCGTCATCATCCGAAACCTGCAGGTTTCTGACCGAGCGGAGCAGATTCTCCGCTTGCGCAACATGATCGGCCGTGTCCTTATCTTCAATGTCAGTGTAAGCCGCATCGGTAAACAGCACGTCCGATTGATCGGATTGGCGAGGTCGCTTTACACCGTTGCTTGTGGCGACTTTGTCTCGCGGCGGTTGACTTGTAGATTCAATCGGGCCAACGGGTGGTGCCGCTTTGATCGCCGAACCATCGCCCGGCGGTTTCACTTCAGTCGTGTTGGCAACCAGTTCTCTTGGTGGCAGCGGCGCTTGCTGTCTCGTGCGCAGAAACACAACGCCAATCAGGACCGCGAGGATCACAACTGCCGCGGCCCCGCCGAACGCGTAACGCGGCGTGGCGAATAAACCGGCCAGCCAGCCACCCAAACTGAATCGTGCACCTGAATCAATCGAAGGACTCTCTGCGGTGCGCGCGGCGATCGCGTTCCACATCGCCGGCGAGACCGTAAGCTCGCGATCGTAACGCGCATAGATTTCGCGTTCCGCCGTCAGCGTTTCAAATTCGTGCGCGCAAGCGGCGCAGGTAATCAGGTGCGCGCCGACTTGCTCAGCGTCCCGTTCGGTGGCTTCGCCGTCAATGTATTCTTCCAGCAGATTGAAACAGTCATCACACTTCATGACTCAACCCTCACATATGAACCAACTCGTCTTCGCATCTCCGTTCGCGCCCGATGCAGGTCCGTCTTCAATTTCGGAATCGAGAAGCCGGTGATTTCCGCGATCTCCTCGTAACTGCATTGCTGAAAAACCTTGAGCGTAAAAACCAAACGCTTGTCTTCATCAAGCAACGCCAGCGAATTCTGAATCACCTCGTTCAACTCTTTGTTGAGAAGCTGCTTGACCGGCACCGGCCCGCGATCGCTCAAATTCAGAACTAACTTGTCTTCGAGATCGACGTGGCGGTCGTCGCGCACGCGGGCCCGCAGCGATTCGCGCGCCACGTTCTTGGCAATGCCAAACAGCCAGGTCGAAAGCTTTGTCTCTGTGCGCAGCGTGTGCAGGCCCCGGTACGCTCGCACGAAAGTCTCTTGCGTCAGCTCCTCAGCCAGCTCGCGATTGCTGACCTGGTCATAGATAAAACTGATCAGGGGCCGCGAGTATCTTTCAAAGATCAAGCGAAACGCTTCCTGGTCGCCCTGGCATGCGCGCGCTACTAGGTCTGCTGAACTATTCATCAGAGATCCCGCGAACGCACCGGGCTGGCCCTTAAGGCTTATTTCCGCCAGCCGTTTCATCATCTTCTCGGTGAGTTAGTGAGCCACCACCACAAAAGGTTTCAGATTTCTCCCCCGCGCCTCTCTTAAAGGCTGCCACCTAAAACGGGGCAAACCCGTGCCGGGTTTCATATTGTCACGATTAACAAAGGGGTTTAGGCGGATAGGAGAACGATCACCGACAGCTGACGGGCTTGATTGGTGAGGTCATAGTTCGAGATTTCTCTGCGCCCCCTCTGTGTCCTCTGCGTCTCTGCGGTGAGTCTTCTTATGTAGTGATTCACCACAGGGGCCCTGGGGCTGCGCAGACAAAACAGCGGAGACAAGGAAATCGTCATCATCACCTCAAGGTGTGAAAAAGGACAATCAAATTGTTTCCCGTGTCTCTAGCAAACTCTGATTGAGAGTTGCTTTCCGCGATTCGGTGACAATGCGCCGCCAATCTTTGTGGCCAGGGTCGCGTAATCGCCGGAGCGTTGACTCCCACCTTCAACTTGGCGTAGAAGTTTGTGTTCCACCCCCGAGAGGTTTCGAAATGGAAGAGTCAACCGCCGAGCATCAGGCAATCGAAGTCGAGCGGCATCTGAGACAATTGGGCGATGAGTGGGTCAAGGCACTCGTGCGTCGGGACGCCGAAACACTCGATCGGATCATTGCCGACGATTTCGTCTTCGCGTATCCGCTGGAAGGCGACGACAAGGCTCAATTCATTTCTGACGTCACCTCAGGCCAACTCAAGGTCGAGCATATTAGCCGCGGACAGGTCAGTGTCAGAGTTTTTGGCAGGACTGCGGTGCTGACAGCCCGCGATTCGGCCACCTGGCTTTACCACGGTCGTGAGCTTTCCGGCCAGTACAAAATTATCAAAGTCTTCGCAGAGCGGAATGGGCAATGGCAATTGTGCGCCTTCCAGGCGTGCCCGATGACGCAATCGGACGCTCACCTGCCTGGCCGCTGAACCCGAATGACAACTTCGCCTGCACGTCGCGCTGCGTTTCAAATACTGCGGCGAGTTGAACTGGAAGGCGCGTATGCTTCAGTGCTACTGGCGGGTCTCGATCCCGAAATGCGCGAGGATGATCGCGCCCTCTGTCACGAGGTGGTGCTCGGAGTCCTGCGGCGACAGTTGTGGCTCGATCGCTTGATCGAGCACTGCGCAAAGCGCCGCATCGACAAGATTGATCTGCCGGTGAAACTGGCGCTGCGCCTTGGTCTCTATCAACTCCGCTTTCTTTCGCGCATTCCGCCTTCGGCAGCCGTCAATGAATCAGTCAACCTGGTGCGCGCCGCCGGTTTGCGATCCGCGGCGAGCTTTGCGAACGCGGTGCTGCGCCAGGCGACGCGCGAGCCGGATTACGATCCCACCGCGGTCACAATCGACGCTGACGAAAAACTTGCCATTGAGACTTCCCATCCGAGATGGTTGATCAGGCGTTGGGCAAACGCCTTCGGATTTGAGGAGACGGCCAGGTTCGCACACGCGAATAACGAGCCGGCGCCGATTGCCTTCCGCCTCACGGCCAAGGCTCACGCGAACCCGGACGCGGCGCAGGAAATTATCAAGGAACTGGAACGCGCTGGCGCGCAAGTGCCGCCATCGAAAATCGCTCCGGACGCGTGGCGCATCGCCAGGTACAGAACGCCGACATTGCGAGGTAGCGAGCAGGTAGGTTCCGGCGAGCAACAGATACCCACACCTGCGCACCTGCGCGAACTCTCGCGCGATGGCCGGATTTATCTTCAGGATGAGGCTTCGCAGTTGGTTGCTCATCTGCTCGGCGTCCAACCGGGTGATCGCGTGCTGGATGTTTGCGCCGCACCGGGAAGCAAGGCCACGCACCTCGCCGCGCTGGCGCCGCAAGCGCTGATTATCGCCGCCGATTTGCGCGCGCATCGTTTGCGCACGCTGAACGAACTGGCTAAACAGCAGGGCGCAGACAACATTACGCCGGTCGCTTGCGACGCCACGCGTCGATTGCCTTTCGCCGACGCTTCGTTCGATCGCGTGCTGGTTGACGCGCCGTGTTCGGGAACGGGCACTTTGCGTCGCAATCCCGAAATCCGTTGGCGCATCACAGCTGATGACATTGACGAACTTTCAACCAAGCAGACACAGATTCTGGTAAGTGCTTCTGCGGCAGTGCGCGCGGGCGGGCGTTTAGTTTACTCAACGTGCTCGATCGAACCGGAAGAGAACGAGCAAGTCGTCGAGAATTTTCTGAGAGAGCATGAAGATTTTCGCCGCGCGTTGCTCGATGTGCCAGCCGAGTTGCAAACCGAGACCGGCGCAATTCGCACCTGGCCACATCGTGGCGGCACTGACGGCTTCTTTGTCGCGGCGTTTGAGCGGCGGGCGTGAATCGGGTCGTGATCCAAATGATCAGGGACCGTGAATCGCGCTTCGGTTGCGGCTGTTTGCGCGCGAATGCTAGACTTCGCCGTTGATTCGCGCTCTTATCCGAC
>DATGVD010000309.1:0-14621 GCA_035300785.1 Pyrinomonadaceae bacterium
GTCGAGCAGCGTGGTGACTAACTTTTTTCCCAGGCCCTTTCCGCGAAACTCCGGCCGCACGTAAAGGCGCTTCATCTCGGAATCACCGTCTCCGAGCGAACGCAGCGCGATGCAACCGGCGACTTGCTCTCCATCGATTGCCAGCAGCAGACGTCCCGACGGTGGCGCGTAATTGCCCGGCAAGCCGTTGACTTCCTGATCGAAGTTTTGAAAGCATAGATCGATGTTCAGCGCCGCGGCGTACTCCTTGAAAAGCCCGCGTGTGATTTCGATTTCTTCCGGCGATTGAGCCTGAACGAATTTGTAGTTAGACATTTTCACCAAAGGAACAGAAGGACGCCGATACGCGAAAGTTACAGAACCGCGAGCGGTAGCGAGCGGGATCAGGACTCGACCGGCCCGAGCAAGGAATGCGAGTCTGGAATCGCCGTCACTCTCAAGGGAAAACTCTTGAACCTTTATTCCGCTCGCTACCGCTCGCGGTTCTGTAACACCTCTTATATACTTCGCGTCACCGGAATTCCACAATTCGCAGATTGAGAGGAGAAGGATATGAATTTACGCAGCAGGATTGTTTTCGCGTCGCTGGTAATCGCCGCGGCAACGGTTTCAGCGGCTCAGGCCCAGGAGAGAAAGATAAAGCGGTCGCAGTTGCCGCCGGCCGTCGAGAAAACCGTCGCGGAGCAGAGTCAGGGCGCGACGATCAAAGGATTTTCCACGGAGATCGAAAAGGGCAAACGAGTTTACGAAGTCGAGATGACTGTAAACGGACACGGCAAAGACATCATAGTCGACTCAAAGGGCAACGTCGTCGAGGTCGAAGAAGAGGTCGCGATGGATTCTCTGTCGCAGGCAGTGAAAGACGGCCTGACGAAGGCCGCGGGCACGGGAACGATTAGCAAGATCGAGTCGCTGACCAGGAATGGCACACTCGTCGCCTACGAAGCCGTCGTCAAGCGCGGACTGAAACGCTCCGAAGTTCAGGTTGGCCCGAACGGCGAGAAGCTGGCGCATCCGCAATAGCCTTCATCAGAATTCGGCTCTTCGGTGCTCCTGCCGCCTTCAGAAGAGGATGTCAAAGCCGCCGGTGAAATATCGGCGGTAAGAAGCGAAGAACTCGCGGAATTGTCGGTCCGAAATGTTGGCGTGCACGTCACGCGGATTGAAGTGGTTCGTCAGATTGAAACCCAACACTGACAGACGCACGCCGTATTTCTTCGTCAACTTGAATTCCTTTGCGAGTTCGACATCGAGCGAAAAGAATTCCGGAAAGCGCGTCTGATCAGAGTTTCTGACGCCGACAAAGTTCTGGTTCTCGTCCCGCGCTGAAAACGGGAAGCCGCTGCGCCATTCAATGATGGGCGAGATGCTCGAGCGTCGCGGCAAAGAAACTTTGCCCCAGGCCACCACGCGGTTCGGAACGTCAAACGCCAGATTCGAATACTGATTTGACCGAATGACCGGCGCGCCCAGGTCTCCAAAGTAGCTATTAAAGTCGTTGAGGTCGCCACGCGAGCGCGACCTGACGTAAGTAAGGTAAATCGCGTCGTCCCCCTTGAGCGTAAACCGCGAGGTCACTTCCAGCGCGCGATAAGTTGCGTCACCAGCCGACCGCAAAACGATCGCGCTCGTTCCGCGATAATCCAATTCCGGATTCACGACATAAATGCGCCGCGTGTGGCTGTCGATGAAGTTGGCGCGCAGCAGAACCCGGCGCATGATCGTTTGATCCAGTTCGAGATTCCAGGTCAGGTTGAGGGGAACAAAGCCCGCGTCGCGATCAGAGTGGCGGAAATCAAGCGGCGCAATGGGCCGAGTGTTTACCAACACGTTTACGAAGTTGACGCGGCTGATCATTGTCTGGCCGTCGGCGCCGTAGGTCGTGACCGTTCGGTTCGGATAACGCGAGAAGCCGCGGATGTTCAGCGGCACCTTGTCGTAGAACAGGCCGACCCCGCCGCGCACTACGGTTTGATCCGAGCCGGTTGGCGACCACGCGAATCCCGCGCGCGGCGCCAGGTTGTCTTCGCTGGCAATGCGCTGGTCTTCGAATCGCAAGCCGAGATCTATACTCAGTCCGGGTCGCACAAGCCAGCGATCCTGAATGAAGCCGGTGTATTCGTTGTTATGCGCCATCCGCCGCGGCCGCACACCGAATTCGATCAACTCGGCGAGCGAGCCATCGGCGCGCAGGATTCGCACTGGATGCGCCCCGTAGTTCAGCGCATCGCCCGCGTGGTTGAAATCAAAGCCGGCTTTGATCTCATGAGATCCACCCCAGAACTCCTTCTTCGGAGCAGTGTAAACCTCGAGAAACTCAATTCGCGACGAGCGCCGATCCAAGGTCGCGAAGTAATTGCCTTGCTCCACCGTCGGCGTCAAGATCTGCGGTAACGTTCCCTGCCCCCAAACATTCGCGTCAAACCGCTTGAATGAAAACATCGATTCAAGCAACGCCGGGCCGAACGCGTAATGGTCGCGGGCCGTGAAGGAAGAATCGCGCTGGTGATAGTTCGGCGTGGTCGACTTTGGCGTAAAGAAGTCCAGGTTGACGTGCTGGTCGCGCTCCGAAGAATAGCCGAGCGTGAAGGATTGCGTGTGATGGCCATTCAGAATCAGGTCGAATTGGGAAAAGTGACTCTGTGATTCCGTCCTGGTCTCGTTGTCCGGATACGAAAGGCCTCTGACCGGACGCTTGGCAATGGTATAGGCGGCCGTCTGCGAAAGATACAAGCGGTCAGCGACGAGCGGGCCGTTAAAGTTCAATCGAGGTTGATCCTCAGCGATACCAACCAGCTTGCCGCCCTTAAAGCGCAAGTCGGGCAGGAAGTCGTTAAGTTCGAAGTGCCAGCGATCGCCTCCGCGCCGGGTCTCGATCCGCGTGAGGCCGCCAATGAACTTTCCAAATTCGCCGGTGTAGGGATGCTGAAACACCTGCACTGCTTCCACCGAGTCGATCGGAAGATTCAAACGGAAGTTTCCTGTCGCGGGATCGTTGGAATTGACTCCATTCACGAGCAGGGCGCTTTGTGCTTCGCTTGCCCCTTTGATGCTGAGTTCGCCCTTGGTCGAACGAATCACGCCCGGAATGAGCGGTAGCGCCTGATCGACGCGGGCGACTGCTAAAGGAAGTGAACGAAGGGTCTCGCGCTTGATGTTGCCTGAGGCAATTGTAGATCCGGTCTCGACGCTGGTGGCCGCTTCGCTGGGCGCCGTGACCGTCACCTTCTCGCGAACCGCAGCGACTGTCAGAACCACGACAATCTGGTTTTCAGGTTTCTCGTCAATGATGACATCGCTCCGGGCGAACGTCTCAAAGCCTTCCTTCGCCACCGTGAGCGTGTATCGTCCCCGCGCAACGTTTGTGAAGCGCGCGGTTCCCTGTTCGTCAGATGTCGCCGCGGCGATTGGAGTCTGGCCCGGAGGGACCGCCGACAATGAACAGTTCGCGCCGGCAACGGGCAAGTCCTGCGTCTCTTTCACGACGACCCTTAGCCCGCCCGCGTTCGGTGTTTGGCCCCCGGCCGCGGCAAGGGGAAAACCAACGCAAACGAACAGGATGAAGTACCGGAGCATGGGGGACAGGGGGCGCATAAGCCTCATACATTCTAACCAAGACAATTGCGAAACACTAGGCTGGTCGCGCCCCACGGTTTTTGCCGACCGCTGGACGAATCAAGCGACCATGCGGAATTTGCCCGGTTTTCAATTGGTATCCTCCATTTGGGTCACCAGAGTATGATGTTACGCGACGACGTTGTATTCGAATTTGAACGGCATCATCCAACGTGTTGAGCAAGCTTTTCCTTAAAGAGAAGAAGGCGACGCACCTCGTTGTAATCGCCGGAGCGGGCCTTGTTCTGACGCTTCCAGTCCTCATCTTTGGCCTTCCCTTTCTCAGTGATGATGCCGGCTTTCACGCCGTGTGGTACAGCCACTTCTCGAAACAGCTGTGGATGGGCGATTGGTATCCGCGATGGCTGATGGACATGAACGGCGGCCTCGGTAGCCCGGTCTTTTTCTTTTATCCGCCCGCGCCTTACTTTCTCACCAGCGTGTTGCATCCTTTCTTTCCGAACGATCCAAACGGGTTGCATCAGCTTGGGGTGTCGGCCTCGGCGGCATTGATTGCATCCGGGGTGACTGCTTACCTGTGGTTGAAGAACCTCGCCGATCCAACCGCAGCTCTGTTTGCGGCCATTCTCTACATGGCGATGCCTTACCATTTAGCCGCAGACCTTTACGTGCGCGCCTCGTTCGCAGAGTACTGGAGTTTCGTGTGGATGCCTCTGATTCTTTATTTCGTTCATCGATTAGCAGCCGGGCGTAAATTTGCTCTGGTTGGGATGGCAATCAGCTGGGCCTTGCTGATGATGACTCATCTTCCAACCACGCTAATCTTCTCTGTCGTTCCGTTTTGTTATGCGATCTGTCTGGCGCCGAAAAAGGGAAAGTGGAAAACCCTGGGCCTCACTTCATGGGCCGCGTTATTGGGTGTTGGTCTGGCCGCGATATATCTGTTGCCCGCGATGACGACTCAGCAGTTTGTTCTGCTGGCCAGGAACAGCACGGGCTATTTCTCTTACGAGAACTGGTTGTTTTTCGCAAAGTTCTCGCTGTGGGGGGCAGACAAGATTACCCTGGCTTTCCTGGTCGCCGATATGTTCCTGATTGCATCTTGCGCCTTTCTGATCATTCGATCCAGCCGTGACCCTCAGCACAAAAGGGTGAACGGTTTTTGGTACGCCGTTGCCGCAGCCATCGTGTTGATGATGACTGAGATTAGTAAACCCGTGTGGCTGCTAGTTCCCGTACTACAGAAGATTCAGTTTCCGTATAGACTCAATACCGCCCTTTGCTTGTCAGCCAGTGCCCTCCTGGCGATGGCCATCTCTTCAATCAGAGAAAGGAGTTCCGCATCACTCAGAATAGTTAACGCCCTCGCTTTGCTGCTGATCCTGGCCTGGCTCCCCGTGACGGCTTGGAAAGCGTGGATGTCATTTCCGCAAACGAATCCAAATCAGCACGATATCAGCGAGCGCCAGGAACAGATCGAACAGAGCCGGGACGCGGCCGAATATCGACCCCGCTGGAATAAATCTATGGCTGCCGTGGATTGGGAATTGTCGGTGGATGAGGATTCCTGGGACCGGTTCATGAATAGAGATGTGGAATCGCTTCTGCAGAGAGTCGGGAGCTCTCCGGAACATCAGCCGACTCCGACGATCATTGAAGGAATCGGTCGCGCTGAGATTAGTTCTCGCAAGCCGAGGGAAATCGATTTGCTCGTCGAGACCTCAACCGGCGTCTCGCTCATCGTACCTCAGTTCTATTATCCATACTGGACGGCGCAATTGGTTGGAGAGACGAACAGCCCGACCCTCAGCCCTTCTGATCCGGACGGACTGCTGAGTCTTCAGGTGCCTCCCGGAAGACATCAAGTCCAGTTGCGCTTGAGGCGCAGCGGGCCGGAACTGTGGGGGAAGATTATCAGCATGGCCTGCCTGATCATCCTGGTATCTCAGGCGCTCATGTCTCAGATATTCTCAAGGCGTGGACGACGTCCTCTTCCAATCGAGCCCGGGGTCACTCTCCCCGTTAGTCGATAGTTCCGGTTGAAGTTGCCGGCAGGAAGCTGGTATTCCCTGTGTGTTATAGTTTCTTGATTCGTCTTCCCAGGAATAGAACAACCGAGGACCGCGACCCGTAGAGATCATCGCCAGGCCAGAGGAAGGTTGGATACGCGGTTTTCCAACCCGCGCCATCGCAGTATGAAAAAGAGTTTGATGTTCAGGAATGCTCTGCGGCAGTTGCGCCATGGATTCAATCGTCCGTTCATGGTGATGTTCGAGACGACGTTGCATTGCAACATGAAGTGCGGCTACTGCGCGATCTGGCAGAACCAGCAACCCGAGGATCGCGCCGTTCGCGAGCGCGTTTTTGCGCGCATGGACGAGGCGGCAGCGTTCGGCGTCTTCGCGTGGAGCTTCTCTGGCGGGGAACCTTTGATGAATCCGCACATGCCGGATTTTATCGAGTATGCCACGCGCCGTGGCTTCTATACCTCGATGCCGACTAACGGGCTGGCGCTGAAGAAATACGCCGAGGCTTGCGTCAAACTCGATCAACTCGAAGTTTCGATCGATACGCTCGACCGCGAAAAGTTTGCCAAACGCCGGGGCATCGATGGTCTCCCCACAATCCTCGAAGCGCTGGACCATATCCTCGGCAAACTCGATCATCACACGATTCAAATCAACGCGGCGGTCGACCTGGACAACCTCGACGACCTGCCGGCGCTGGCAAAGTTCTGCGAAGAGCGAAAGTTTCTGCTCCACACCGAAGCCGTTCACAACGTCGTGCGCACGACCTGGAAGACGGAAGACGTCGAGATGGAAAACGACGCGCTCGACCGCGTAGCTGATTACGTTACGAAGCTCAAGAAGGAATATAAGTGCGTGCGCTTCTATAAGGACTACTACGAGTTTTATCGCAACGACGGATTCACAAAGAAGTTTCCGTGTCGTTCAGCATCGCACTTGATCAATATGCGCCCCGATGGTTCGATTCAATTTCCCTGCGCCTTTGTTAGTTTGCATCGCGGCGCTCCGGATATGAGCCTGCGCGAAATCTACGAGTCAGCCGAAGTCCGCAGAATAATTCGACAGTCGCCGAACCTGTGGGATTTCTGCAAGGGCTGCAAGATTGGCTGCCCATACGAAGTTTCGGCCTACCGCAACAGTCCGTTGACGGCGATACGGTCGGCGATGGATTTCATGCAATTGAGTTAAGAAGGCGAACGGCTTTGAGCACCACTTTGATCAGCGCAGTCGACCGGCCTGTCGCGGAAGGACTTCGCACCGTGAAGCAGCAAATGCCGCCCGACGACGCGCGCGCCGCCATCCGTGTACGTGGTCTCGTGAAGCAATATCGCGACGGGACCGAAGCCAATCGCGGCATCGATCTTGAAGTGCGGCGCGGAGAACTGGTATCTATCCTCGGCCCGAACGGCGCGGGCAAGACGACCTTCCTGCGCCAGATCACAACTGAACTGAAACCGAGCGCGGGCAGCGTGGAAATCTTTGGCCTGGATGCGGTCGCTGCGCCGCAGCAAGCGAAGCGCGCGATGGGCATCACGCCGCAGGAAGCCGGCGTTTTTGAAACCCTCAGGGTTCGCGAGCATCTGGAGTTGTTCGGAGGATTCAAGGGACTTGCGAAACGTGAAGCGCGCCGCTCAGCAACTGAGATACTTCACGAACTCGATCTCGATGCCGAAGCCAACAAACGCGTCGGCGATCTCTCGGGCGGCCAGCGCCGACGCATCCTGATCGGGCTAGCCTTGCTCGGTAATCCGCCGTTACTCGTGCTTGACGAGCCGACGACTGGTTTGGATCCGGTGTCGCGGCGCGCGGTTTGGAAAGTGATCCGGCGACGCGTGACGGACGGCTGCACCGTGCTGCTCTCAACCCATTACATTGAGGAAGCTGAACGCCTAAGCCATCGCGTCGCCATTATCAGCGCCGGGAAAATGATTGCCATCGGCACGCTTGATGAGCTTCTGTCACGCCTCACGAAAAGCTATCGCTTGAGCTATCGCGAACGTTTAGACGAAACGCAGGTGCGATACTTTGCCGCCTTCGCGGAAGCTCAACGCTATATCGCGGAGCAGAGGATCGCTGAATATTCGCTCGCGCGGGCTTCGCTGGAAGACGTTTATTTCGAACTCACCGGCCATCGTTTCGAAGACGGACCAGCGGAGGAGACTCCCTCTCCCTCTGGGAGAGGGCCGCGGTGAGGGACTGAGCGCAGGTCTGTGAGGCAATTATTTGGGCTTACTTCAGACGTAAGCCCTCACCCTAACCCTTTCCCAAAGGGAGAGGGAAACAGTTTATGCCGGAATTGAGACACATTGGCGCCGTCTTTCGCATTCATCTCGCGCGCTTGCGGGCAGAGGCGGGACCGTTTCTGTTGGCGGCACTCGTCTTTCCTACGGCGATGTATCTTTTTGCCAACGCGATTAGGGGCGAAGCTGCCGGAGATCAAAATCGATTCCGCTTTCTCGCCGGCTCGATCGTGTTTTCGCTTTCGCTGACTGCGATTAGCTGGCTAGGCTATCTGCTTTTGGAGAATCGTTTTACTGGGCGGCTGAAACTGTTTGCGACGCTGCCGCTGGCGCCATCTTCATACGTCTTCGGCGTATTGATTTTTGGCGTCGTGCAATCGTTCCTTGGATGCGGCGCGTTGCTCGTCGTCGCGCGCTTGTTGGGGGCGCGAACGCAACTGGCCGTTTTGCCGCTGACCGTGACGATTCTGTTGACGATGCTTTGCCTCAGCGGCATCAGTGTGATCATCGCAACGCGCACTCGCAGCTTCAGCGAAGGCTCGTTGCTGACGGATTCTTTCGGCGCGGGTCTGGTTTTTCTTGCGCCGGTGTATTACTCTCCTGAGGCCATGCCGCGCGCGTTGCGAGTCGTTTCTGAATGGCTGCCAACGGCCCGCGCGGCACATGCCGTGCAAGCAGCACTTGCCGGAAGCTACGCCACATCGGATCTGGCGATTCTGGGCGTAATGGCGATTGTTAGTCTTTCAGTTGGATTCAAATTGATGCGGTTTAGAGAGAATTAATCGAGTAAGCTATCATCACAGCTCCGGTTCAAGCATGAATGTAATGCCTCGCATTCTGGTCTTGACTCTTTCCTTTGGGTCCGGTCATCTCCGGGCTTCTCACGCAATCGCGAAAGAGTTAATGGACATCGCGCCCGGCACCGACGTGCGGGTCGTGGATGCACTCGCAGACTGCCGCTCGTTGTTTCGCGTTTGCTATGAGTGGCCGTACTGGTTCATGCTGCGTTACGCGCCGGCGTTGTGGGAGCGCCTCAACCGCGCGCGGCTTGAGGACAAGCACGAACGCACGGCGCCGCAGTGGGCTTTCCGTCTGGGCTGTCCGAAAGTTTTCGAGGCGATCGAGAAGTTCAAGCCTGACGTCATCGTGGCTGGCGAAGTGGCTGGTTGTGAGATGGCCGTGATTGCCAAACGACTCGGAATTACGCAAGCGCCAATCGTAAGTGTGATCACTGATTACGAGGCTGAGCCAATCTGGGTCAAGCCCGAAGTCGACGTCTATATTGTTCCGGACGAAAACGTCCGCGCCGAGATGATCAAGTGGGGCGCGCCCGGGGAACGGATCGAAATCAGCGGAATACCGGTCGACCCGTCATTCGATCGATCACCGGGCATGAGAGCAGCGCCGGTCAACGGCGAACCCGTCGTGCTGCTGATGGGTGGCGGGATGGGGCCAACACGCATGGACGAGGTCGCGCGACGGCTTGGCGAAAGCAACTCTCCGATGCATATTGTCGCCGTTACCGGACACGACAAACGCGCGCGCCGAAGACTCGAAAGCCTGAACGTCGACACACCGGTCACGCTGCAGGTGCTCGGATGGACCGAGGACGTGGCGACATTGATGCAAACGGCCTCGATTCTGGTGACGAAGCCCGGCGGACTGACGATCGCTGAAGCCGCCCTGTGTTCGCTGCCGACAGTTTTCTTTGACCCGATTCCGGGCGCCGAGTACGTCAACGCCAAACGGATGGTCGATGCGGGCGCGGCGCTGATCAGCAAAGGCGCGCGCGAAACTGCTGCGATGGTTGCAGAGTTGCTGCGCAATGAACCGTCGCGACGCGCCATGTCTTTGAGAGCAAGCAAACTCGCCCGGCCGAATGCCCGAAAGGAAATCGCGCAAGTCGTTCTGGATCTGGCGACGCCGGCAAAAGAGATGCCGCGCCGAATGACGGCGTGAGTCTTAACTAGGAATGATGCTGTTCGGACTACCAATGATTGCCGGCGCCGGCTCGCTCGCAGCGGGCGCGGCCGGCGTCTATTACGCGACCGCCGCCGTGCGCTCCCAGTGGCTCGGCCCAACTGACTGGCGCGGGCGCACTGACACGGCATCGGTGGCTTTGACGTTTGACGATGGGCCGTCGGAAGACACTGAGCGCATTCTGGAAGTGCTGCGCGCTTACGATCTCAAGGCAACGTTCTTCATGCTTGGCCGTCAGGTCGAATTGTTTCCCGAGACTGCGCGGCGCGTCGTCGTCGACGGGCACGAGATTGGCAATCATTCGTACTCGCATCCGATCTATCTCTTTCGCGGTGCGGGCGCGACGCGGCTGCAACTTGAACGCGCGCAGGAAATCATCTCGACGATCACCGGCACCCAGCCAAGACTCGCGCGACCGCCTTGCGGAGTCCGCACTCCGGCATACTTTGCCGCCGCCGAGGCGTTGGGCCTGCGCACAGTGCAGTGGGATGTTGCCGGATTCGATTGGAAGGAACGAACGAGCGCCGAGATTGCCGCCTCGATCTTACGAGACGCGAGCGCCGGCTCGATCATTCTCCTGCATGACGCCGATAGCGCGCTCAAGCGCGATCGCAGCGCCACCGTGGCCGCGTTGCCGATGATCATTGAGGGCCTCAAAACGCGCGGCTTGAATATCGTGCCGCTGACGCAGCTGCTTGAACCGCGAAGACCGCGGCGATTCAGCAGACGAAACGGTTTCGGAAAGCGTAGAGCCCAGCCAAAGAAGCCGATCCTGTTTCTGGATTTCGACGGAACGATCACCAAACGCGATGCGGTCGATGCCATCCTGGAAAGTTTTGCCGATTCACGCTGGCTGGAGATCGAAGAGGACTGGAAACAAGGCCGTATCGGATCGCGCGAATGCCTCACCGCGCAGATGCGGCTGGTGCGAGCGACGAAGGATCAGATTGATGCGTTGCTGGATTCGATCGAAATCGACGAAGGCTTCGTCAAACTGTTGGACGCCTGCGCAGAGCGCGGCGTCGAAGCTCATATCATCAGTGACGGTTTTGACTACTGCATCAATCGCATTCTCACTCGGCCTGCCCTGAATCTGAAGGCCCGGTTGACCGGGGCGCGAGTTTTTTCGAGCCACCTGGAAGCAGCTCGCGACCGCTGGCAGGTCGACTTCCCTTCTTTCCACCGGTCCTGCGGCCACGGCTGCGCGACGTGCAAGCCCGCGATCATGAGCTTGCTGAATCCGAACGGCGGGCCGACGATTTTCGTTGGTGACGGACTGTCGGACAAGTACGCCGCGGCCAGCGCCGATCTGGTCTTCGCCAAGGACACGCTGGCTGATTATTGCCGCGAAAGTCAGATTGAACATCGGCCGTACCATAATCTAACCGAAGTAGCTGAGCACCTCGATAGATTGCTGCTCGAGAATGTTGGAATCGCTCAGCAATCGATTGAGAAAGTTGGAGCATGAGTTTGGCTGGCTGCGTGACTAGTCCCGTAGGGACGGAATCTTTGTAGCAAACAGAGCATCCTTTTTGAATGTCAGCCCCTTTTAGGGCTGTAATATTTCGCTCCTTAAGTAGCTGTGTTTGTTCCTGGGGCGCGAATCTATAAACATTGCGCGCCTCCGGAGCTTACGACAAACGCAGAGTTTTTCATGAGCACGAACACAACACTCGTAGAACTCACTCACATCTCTGACGAGCAGGAATTGCGCGAACTCGAACGTAAGTACTGCTCCTGGGGTGACACAGTCCACTATCTCGAGCCACCAAAGTTTTTCGATCGGGCGGAAGGCAGCTATCTCTACGATCGCGAGGGAACGCCTTATCTTGATTTGCAGATGTGGTATTCGGCGGCCAGCTTTGGATACGGCAACCAACGCTTGAACGACGCGCTGACGCGCCAGCTAAACAAACTGCCACAGCTTGCCAGTCAGTATTTGCATCCGGAAAAAGTCGAGTTGGCGGCCGCCATCGCCCGGCTTAATCAATCGAAGTTCGGCCTTGAAGGACGCGTGCATTTCAACGTCGGCGGCTCGCAGGCGATTGAAGACTCTCTGAAGATCGTGCGCAACTCAACCGGCAAGAATCTGGTCTTTGCTTTCATGGGTGGCTATCACGGGCGGACGCTCGCGGCCAGCGCGATCACTTCCAGCTATCGTTACCGCCGCCGCTACGGTCATTTCGCCGACCGCGCGCACTTCGTTCCGTTTCCGTATTGCTTCCGCTGCCCTTACGATAAAAAAAGGGAAGATTGCGGCTTGTACTGTGTACAGCAATTTGAGAAGAATTTCGAGACCGAATACAACTCGTTCTGGGACGCCAAGGCCGGCGAATCGGAGTTTTCGGCATTTTATATCGAGCCCATCCAGGGCACCGGTGGTTACGTTATTCCGCCGCCCGAATATTTTCCGGCGCTGAAGAAAGTCCTGGACGATCACAAGATTCTGATGGTGGATGACGAGATTCAGATGGGCTTTTATCGCGCCGGAAAGTTTTGGGCGATCGAGAATTTCGATGTCGAGCCGGACATCGTCGTCTTTGGCAAAGCGCTCACTAATGGATTGAACCCGCTTAGCGGTGTCTGGGCGCGCGAAGAATTGATCTCGCCGGAAACATTTCCGCCGGGCTCGACGCACTCTACCTTTGCGTCGAATACCCTGGGCACGGCGGTCGCTCTGGAAGCCGTGCGCATGATGCAGGAGAACGATTACGAAACCGACGTGTCGCGCAAGGGGGCATATTTCCTGGCGCAACTCAAAGACTTGCAGCGGCGGTTTCCCAAAGTCATCGGCGACACGGATGGCATGGGACTGGCTCTGCGCATCGAGATTTGCCGCGAAGATGGGCACGAACCGGATCGCGAATTGACCGACAGGATTTTTCAGGAAGGAATGAAGGGTGATCTCGACGCGCGCGGCCAGGTGATGGGTCTCGTGCTGGATGTTGGCGGCTATTATAAGAATGTCTTCACGCTGTCGCCCTGCTTTGACATCACCGAAGCAGAGATCGATCTGGCCGTCGAACTGCTGGAACAACTCATCCGCCGTTGTGCTCCCGATCGCGTTTGAGATTCTCTAACCGAGAACATGCTGTCGAAGTTTATAGAAGTATTTGAAGGCGTCGCGTTGCGCACGAATCCGGAGCGCGCGGTGCGTCTGCTGGGCGCCCTGCCCAGTTCGGCGATCGCGGCAATGCAAAAGGCGCGCTTTCGGCGCACGCTTCGGCTCGCCGCTGAACGTTCGCCGTTCTATCGCGAGCAGTTCCGCCAACGCGGAATCGACGTGCGCCGCATCACGCATCCATCACAACTCGGGGATTTCTACACGACCGGAGAAGACCTGCGCACGCACGGCGCGGAACAGTTCCTCACCGGACACGCCGATACGGCGTTTGAAACAACCGGAACCACGTCGCCTCTTCCCAAGACCGTCTACTTTTCGCGCGCTGAGGTAGCGACGATGGGACGAATCACGGCGCTGTGGCTTTCCCTCCTGGGTCTGCGCCCCGAAGATCGCGTGCTGAGCGCGTTCGATTGTTCGTTCTGGGTCTCACCCTGGGTGCTGCGGTCCGGCCTCGAATACCTGAGGTGTTTTCACGTCGAAGCCGGCAAGATCGACCCCTCCGCTTTCTACGAGCGCGCCAGGGTCTACCAGCCTACCGTGATTTTTGGCGAGCCTTCATGGATGGTGCGTCTCTCGGAAATTGCGAGCGGTCGCGGTACCTGGCCGCTGAAGTTCTTGTTCGCGGGCGGCGAAAATATTGCCGAAGAAGCGCGCGCTCTGGTCGAGCAAGTCTGGGGTGCGCCGCTCTATACCAACTACGGACAAACTGAATCGTTCGGCGCGCTCGGGGCCGAGTGCAAGTTAAAGAATGGCTATCACCGCAACGATCTCTATTTCTTTTTCGAGCTTGATAATGTCGGCGAGGATGGCTACGGCGAGGTGATCTACACTACGTTGGCGCGCGACGTGATGCCGTTGATCCGCTATCGCTCAACTGACGTGACGTGCCTGGTTGACACTCCGTGCGACTGCGGAATATTTGCCGGGCGGATTGGGAAAATACGCGGCCGCTGCGACGAAATGGTCGTCTGCGGCATGGGCAACGTAGGCCCATGGGTGTTTGAAGAACTTCTCCGCGGCATCGCAGGCGCTGGTGAAGACTGGCAGGCAGTCGTCCTACACGAAAATGCGCGCGATGTGGTCGAGCTGCATGTCGAGTTGCATAACGGTTCGAATTCGAGCGCAGTGGAGGAATCAGTTCACCGCAATCTCCGCGAACGTTTCGGAGACTTCGCAAAGAATCGCGATATGAAGCTTTACGACCTACGCGTCGTCGCGTGCCGCTCGGGAAGTCTACGAGCCGGCGAGCGAAAACTTCGCCGGGTGATCGATGAGCGTTTGATTCGAAGAAAGCAACTGGCGGTATTCTAATCCACATAACAAATCCCTGGACCGGAGCGCGTCTTTCGCAACTCTGACGTTCGGCTGCAAGCCGAGACGACAATTAGAAAATGAAAAACGTCGTTGTGAGGGCCAGTGTTCGAGTCGGCGCGAAAAAAGCGGCGAGACGTACGTCCGCGATGACGGTCAAGCCCGCGCAGAAACGCATGAGCGCCGCCGATGAGTGCAAGTTGAAGGCGATGATTGCGCAGCATCAAAAGGTCCGGTCGCAACTGTCGGCGGAGGATCGGAATGAACTCGACCAGCTGACGGTGCAGATGAGGAAGCGACTTTTCGCCTCGCTGCCACGAGTTAGTCTATTGGCATCGGCGAGGCAGATCATGAGGAAAATCA
>DATGVD010000310.1:0-4661 GCA_035300785.1 Pyrinomonadaceae bacterium
TCAGTTCTGAAGAGACTTGCTTTAACTGCCGAGTCATTCGCAAGAGCGGCCTGTACATGGTCTATCAACAGTTTTAATTGCACACTGTCAGAAGCCCGATCCCCGGGGTCCCAAACCCCGCAGCCCGGTTGGGGTGGGGCGGTCAGGGAGGGCGAGATGGGGAGAACGTATCGTGTCGATGACAACACTCTTCCAACAAAGTTGCCCTCGCTCACGCTCGGGCTTCTGCCGCAAAAACCGGATAGATTTTCTTTCCCAACCGGCCTTAAAATACTTTCGATTTTCTGAACGGAAACGCACTTGGAATCGTATAATCCTTAGGCCGTTTGCATTCAGGAACCAGGGGCCTTCAAGGACCCGAACCAAAGGGAGAAAGTGATGAGCGCCGTCATTCAAATCGCACCACCCGATCTTCGCGATGAGCTAATCAACTGGCAGGAACGTTTGGAAGCGTCCACGAAAGACTCTGCGGACACCTTTCAACTGCACAGCCTTTTACGCGAAGTCAAAGCCGCCATCGAACGACTCGGCCAGGCCGACTCTTACGGCGTCTGCCAGGTGTGTCATGACCTGATTGGCCAGGCAGCGATGAACGCAGATCCGCTGGCGCAGAGCTGTCTGCGGTGCCTGACGCCGGAACAACTGGAAGAACTGCAACAGGATCTGGATCGCGCCTGGCTGGTGCAAGGCGACTTGCTCCCAAAGCAGGACTTGAAGTTCAACGGCTGGGAAGTTTCTTATCGCTATGAGCCGGCCGGGCCGGTCAGCGGTGACTACTGCGATTTAGTGAGCACGGACAAAGGCGACCTCTATTTTCTGATCGGCGACGTTTCCGGGAAGGGAGTGGCAGCGTCATTTTTGATGGGCCGGCTGCACGCAATCTTTCGTAGCCTGATTGGCGGAGATTTGGGTGTGGCTCAACTGGTCGAGCGCGCTAACCAAATTTTTGCCGAGACGACGATGCGCCCGTACTACGCGACGCTCGTTTGCGGCAAAGCCTCCACGGATGGCGACGTCGAAATCTGCAATGCCGGGCATTGTCCTCCACTGGTCCTTCACGACGGAGCGGTTTCGCCTATCGATTCAACTGGTTTTCCGGTAGGCATGTTTCGCCAAAAGAGTTATACCGCCAACCGCGTAAGGATCGACAAAGGCGACCGGCTGCTACTCTACACCGATGGATTGTCTGAAGCTCGCAACCACCAGAGCACTGAATACGGCGCGGCTCGCCTGCGATCGCTATTAAGCGAATCGCATCATTTGCCGGCGGGCGCTTTGGTCGGCCGATTGCTGGAAGATGTGCACAGCTTCTCTTCAGGCTTGCCAATCAGTGACGATCTTACCGTGATGGCGATCGAGATGGTTGGGCATTGATTGCCCAACACCCCCCATCTTATCTTGCCCCGCGTTCTGCGGGATCGGCTGCGACCTGGATCACAGCCGAGGGAGAGTTAGTGTCTTAGTTTCGTTTCGTGTGTTCCTGCGGATTACAAGAGAACGATCCACGAAATCACACCAAATCGCACGAACAGAGCCGCTTCGTGTGGCTTCGTGGATCGTTTTCCATGGCAAGCCGATCTCCCAGAATTAGAAAACCAGGACACGACCCGAGGGAGACCTTTCTTAAAGACGATTGCGGCTTTGTGATAGAATGCGCGTTGCCACACACTGCGGACGGATGGGCAAGAAGACGAACAGGCCGCCAACAAATCCGGGGCAATAGATACTCACGCCAGGAAGCGGTCTCTCAATCATGGATCAACTTCCAAATGCTTGTGACCAGCGCGTAAGCGTCTTGCAGACAGACGACTACGTTGCGGTATCGCCTCACACGCCGCTGTCACAAGCCATCGAAGCAATGAAGGGCGACGAGGGAGGTTGCGTGATCGTTTCCGACGATGGTCGCGTGGCGGGAATCTTTACCGAGCGGGATCTGCTGACAAAAGTTCTGGGAGAGAACGCTGATCTGGAATCGCCGATCAGCAAATGGATGCAGCCGAACGTGGAAACGCTTTCGCCTGAGGCAACGATTGGCGAGGCCGTGCGTCTGATGAATGAAAGAAGCTTTCGCAACATTCCGCTGGTGAAAAAAGGCGAGCTGGCCGGCTCGATTTCGGTTTTCGATATTATTACCTACCTGGCGGAGTGCTATCCGAAAGCCACGATGAATCTGCCGCCGCTGCCGGCGCAGGTAGCAGATACGGTTGATGGAGGATGACGACCATTTTCGATTTTTGATTTGTGATTTTTGACCCGTTTTCTTTGGATCGCTGGAAATCGAAAATCTGGGAGCAAACGAAATCGCAAATCCAAAATCTAAAATCGCAAATTCAGGAGATACATGAGCGCAGTCATAGAACCACCGGGCGAAACAATCGACAAGCATCTTGAGGAACTCGACACCGTCACCATCCGTTTCGCAGGCGACTCTGGCGACGGTATGCAGTTGACGGGAACGCAGTTCACTAACACTTCGGCAATTGTGGGCAACGATATTTCGACCCTGCCTGACTTTCCGGCCGAGATTCGCGCGCCCGCGGGCAGCTTGCCCGGCGTCAGCGGGTTTCAGTTGAACTTTTCCAATCACGACATCCGCACCCCCGGCGATCAGCCAAACGTTTTGGTGGCCATGAATCCGGCGGCGTTAAAGGTCAACCTTCCCGATCTGGAAGAAGGCGGCACGCTGATCATCAACACGGACGAATTCACGAAAGAGAATCTCGAGCACGCCGCTTACAAGTCGAATCCGCTCGAGGACGGCTCGCTGGCCGGCTATCGCGTGCACAAGTTGCCGATCTCGACGCTCAATCGCAACGCTTTGAAGGGCACCGTGCAACTTTCGCGCAAAGAGATCGACCGCAGCAAAAACTTCTTCGCGCTCGGCGTGCTCTACTGGCTGTACGACCGGCCGCTGGAGACGACCCAGAAATGGATCAACGCGAAGTTTGGCAAGAACCCCGAACTGGTGAAGGCAAACGAAGTTGCGTTAAAGACCGGTTACAACTTTGCCGAAACCACCGAAGTTTTCACGACCCACTACACCGTCAAGAAAGCAGTCATCGCGCCCGGTCGTTATCGCAAGATTACCGGCAACGAAGCGACCGCGATCGGATTCGTGACGGCCGCGCAACTCGCCGGTCGACCTTTGTTCTATGGTTCATATCCGATCACCCCGGCGTCCGACATCCTGCACGAACTCGCGCGTCACAAAAACTATGGCGTGAAAACTTTTCAGGCTGAAGACGAGATCGCCGCGGTCTGCGCCGCGATCGGCGCCAGCTTTGCCGGCCACGTCGGACTGACGGGAACGTCCGGACCGGGTATCGCTTTGAAGCAGGAAGCAATCGGCCTGGCGGTGATGACGGAATTGCCGTTGGTCATCATCAATGTGCAACGCGGTGGACCGTCGACAGGCCTGCCGACAAAGACTGAACAGGCGGATCTGTTTCAGGCCGTGTGGGGACGCAACGGCGAGTGTCCGGCGATCGTGATCGCTCCGGCGACGCCTGCCGACTGCTTCCACATGGCCATCGAAGCCGTGCGTCTGGCATTCAAATACATGGTCCCGGTTTTCTATCTTTCCGATGGCTATCTCGCCAACGGCGCCGAGCCCTGGGCCGTGCCCGAGGTCGACAAGCTCCCGAAGATCGAGGTCAAGTTCACCACCGATCCAACTAACTTTATGCCGTATGCGCGCGATGAAGTAACGCTCGCGCGGCCGTGGGCGCTTCCCGGAACGCCGGGCCTGGAGCACCGCATCGGCGGCATCGAAAAGCAACACATCACCGGCAACGTCAATTACGATCCGGAAAACCATCATCTGATGGTGAAGCTGCGACAGGAAAAGGTCGACCGGGCCGCCGCCGATGTTCCGTCGCTGGAAATCTTCGGCGAAAAGACCGGGAAGGTTCTGGTGCTTGGTTGGGGATCGACGTACGGTTCGATTACTTCGGCGGTCGAGAGAATGCAGACCGAAGGCAAATCAGTTTCGTCTGCGCATCTGCGTCACTTGAGTCCGTTTCCGAAAAATCTCGGCGAAGTCCTTTCCGGATACGAAACTGTGATCATCCCGGAGATGAACCTGGGCCAACTGTGCACGATGATTCGCGCCAAGTACCTGATCGACGCGGTTCCCTTCTCGAAGGTTAAAGGCCGGCCATTCCAGATTCGCGAGATCGTCGGGAAGGTTGAGGAGTATTTGTGAGCGCCACGATTACAAAACCTATGACCGCCGACGAGCTTCTGGCGATGCCGCACGACGGCTATCGCTATGAACTCGTGAAAGGAGTGCTAAAGCGCATGTCGCCTGCTGGAGATGAACACGGGCGCGTAGGAATGGAACTGGCTATTCCCCTAGGCGCCCACGTCAAGAAGAACAAACTTGGCAAGCTCTACTTGGCGGAAACCGGGTTCCTTATCAAAACTGATCCAGACACGGTGCGCGCTCCGGATATTGCTTTCGTCCGAATAGAAAGAATCGAGCAAGGTCCCGGAGTCAAAGGTTACCGAGTCGGCGCACCCGATCTCGCCGTCGAAGTTGTTAGTCCCGGTGATACGGTAAGTGAAGTAGAAGAGAAAGTCGCTGAGTGGCTGGAGGGCGGGGCCCGAATGGTCTGGGTTGTAAGCCCAAAGCTTCACACCGTAACGGTCTATCGCTCGCT
>DATGVD010000311.1:0-3706 GCA_035300785.1 Pyrinomonadaceae bacterium
CGATCCTCCTTTACCTTTTCCATGCTGCGCGCCCACAGATCAGGATCGCCGCTGCGCGTGCCCGCGGTAGTAGAAGGTTCGGCGGATTGATTTTCCAGACGTATTCGGGGAGTGAATCGAAGCAGGGCCCACACGCCCGCACCGAAGGCTAAGCTCGCCACGACAGGCAGTAAAAGATGACGTACTTCTCGCTTCGTCATTTGCAAAAAGGTGACTCGGTCACTCGATTATGCAAAATTGAGGTAAAGGATGCGACCTCAGCCGCCCGCTCGTCGAAACTTTAGCTGCGGCACGGTCGTACGACGAGATTGATGAAGGCAATCGTTTATCACGAATATGGCCCACCCGACGTGCTCAAGTGTGAAGAGATTGAGAATCCGGTTCCCAAGGACGATGAGGTCTTAGTCAAGGTACGCGCGGCTTCCGTCAATCCAATTGACTGGCGACTGATGAAAGGTGAGCCTCGCGCATTCCGCATAGTGCCCCGGTTGCTCAAAATGCCGATCGGACGACCGGGCGTTGATGCGGCCGGCGAGGTTTTAGCGGTTGGCAAAAACGTCACGCAGTTCAAACCGGGCGACGAAGTGTTCGGCGCGTGCCGTGGGACTTTCGCTGAGTATGCGTGCACCGCCGCATCAAAGTTGGCGATGAAACCCGGCAACGTCACGTTCGAGCAGGCCGCTTCCGTATTCGTCGCCGGGCTAACCGCGTTGCAGGGCCTTCGCGACCATGGAAAGATTCAGCCGGGCAGCAAGGTCTTGATTAATGGCGCTGCGGGCGGCGTGGGCACGTTCGCGGTGCAGATCGCCAAGTCGCTCGGCGCGCACGTGACCGGCGTGTGCAGTACGCGAAATTTGGATCTGGTCCGATCAATCGGCGCTGATGAAGTCGTTGATTACACGCAGAACGATTTCACTTTGAGCAACCAACGCTACGATTTGATTCTTGACTGCGTTGGCAACCATTCGTTTTCAGCGTGCCGGCGCATCCTCAATCCTGATGGAAGATGCGTCATGATCGGCGCGCCACACGAAACGTCGGCGATGGGTCTTCTGGCTCAGATGATAGGAGCGCTTTTATTGTCAATCTTTGTTAGTCAGAAGGCGGTCATGTTCATTGCGAAATCAAGCCAGGACGATCTGATCCTGTTGGGCGAACTCGTCGCGACCGGCAAACTAAAACCGGTCATCGGTGGGCGCTACAGCTTGAGTGATGCTACCGATGCGGTTCGGCAGGTGGAAGAAGGGCATGCACGGGGAAAAGTGATTGTAACGCTGGACGGCACGGATGAAAGCCCGATCGGGATATGAGGTCAGTACCGGGAGCGGTAGCGACCGGGTCAGTCTTCAAAGTCAGGAAAAGGCAAGTGAGCCTGAGCTGTTCGGCCCAAGCTCATTATCAGCTAACTTCAGCTACCGCCGTAGCGATTTTCGCGGGGCTTGGCTTCGTTGACTTTCAACGCGCGCCCGCCCACTTCCTGGCCATTGAATTTCTCGATGGCCGCTGCGCCTTCTTCCTTGGTCGACATCTCGATGAAGCCAAAGCCGCGTGAGCGACCGGTTTCGCGATCTTCGATCAGGGATATGCTTTCGACCGTGCCCGTTTGCGCGAACATTGTTTGTAGTTCAGTGCTCGACGTATCAAACGAGAGATTTCCGACATAAAGTTTCATCGTCATAAGTTTCTTACCTTTTCCCCCTGTGGGGTTTCTCACCGGGAAGACTTCTCCTCTGGCGAGTTAACAGAAGCTCCGTGTTCTACGCGGTGCTTCCCAATTTGCCAGGGAATTACATTCCCATTCCGCCGCCCATGCCGCCCGACATTTCGCCAGGCTTGTTATCTTCCTTGATTTCAGAAATCAGAGCTTCAGTCGTGAGCATCAAACCCGCGATCGACGCCGCATTTTGCAGCGCGCACCGCGTGACCTTGGCCGGATCAATAACGCCTGCCGCCACCAGGTCTTCGAACGTGTCAGTGGCTGCGTTGTAGCCGACGTTCGGATTTTTCTCCGCGCGAAGTCTCTCGACGATCACCGCGCCTTCTTTGCCGGCGTTCGCGACGATCTGCCGCAGCGGCTCTTCCAGCGCGCGCTTGACGATGTTGACGCCAATCTGCTCGTCTTCATCGCCGATCACGTCGCCCTCTTTGTCGGTCTCGAACAGCTTGAATTTTTCCAGAGCCTTCGCCGCGCGAATCAGAACCACACCGCCACCCGGCACGATGCCTTCTTCCACGGCCGCTCGCGTCGCGTTCATAGCGTCTTCAACGCGCGCCTTCTTTTCCTTGAGTTCCGTTTCAGTGGCTGCGCCGACGCGAATTATCGCGACGCCGCCTACCAGTTTCGCCAAACGCTCCTGAAGTTTTTCGCGGTCATAGTCAGACGAAGTGTCTTCGATCTGTGCCTTCAGCGTTTTCACGCGACCTTGCAGGTCTTTCGGGTTGCCGCCGCCATCAATGATGGTCGTCGTCTCTTTGTCGAGGGTCACCCGCCGGGCGCTGCCCAGGTCTTCCAGCTTCACGTTCTCGAGTTTGATCCCGAGGTCTTCGCTGATAACCGTGCCGCCAGTTAGCACCGCGATGTCTTCCAACATTGCCTTGCGACGATCACCAAAGCCTGGCGCCTTCACCGCCGCCACAGTGATGGTGCCGCGCAGCTTGTTGACCACCAGGGTCGCCAGGGCTTCGCCTTCGACATCTTCCGCAATGATCAAAATTGATTTACCCAGCTTCGCCGCCTGTTCAAGAATAGGCAGCATGTCTCGCAGCGAAGAAATCTTTTTCTCGCTGAGAAGAATGGCCGGATTCTCAAGCACGGCTTCCATGCTTTCCGCGTCGGTCACGAAGTAAGGCGAGAGGTAGCCGCGATCAAACTGCATCCCTTCGACAACTTCCAGGGCCGTCTCCATCGTCTTTGATTCTTCGACGGTAATGACGCCATCTTTGCCGACCTTGGCCATCGCCTCGGCAATCAACTCGCCGATGGTGTGGTCGCCGTTCGCCGAAATCGTGCCGACTTGCGCGATCATGTCGCCGGTGACCGGCTTGGCCATCTTCTTGATTTCTTTGGTTGCGCGCTCAACCGCTTTATCGATGCCGCGCTTTAGGGCCATCGGATTTGCGCCCGCCGCGACGGTTTTCACGCCTTCACGGAAGATCGCCTGAGCGAGCACAGTCGCCGTCGTGGTGCCGTCGCCCGCGACGTCGCTGGTCTTGGACGCCACTTCACGCACCATCTGCGCGCCCATATTCTCGACCGGATCTTTGAGTTCAATCTCTTTCGCCACGGTCACGCCGTCTTTGGTGATCGTCGGGCTCCCGTATTTCTTATCGAGGACGACGTTGCGCCCCCTCGGTCCCAGCGTAATTTTCACCGCGTCGGCGAGTTGATTGACGCCGCGCAAAATTGCCGCGCGGGACTCTTCGCCATGAACTATTTGCTTTGCCATAATCTTTGTTTCTTCTCCTAATTAAAAGTGGTCTGTTAACTTCAGGAACATTTGCGCCACAGATGAGCACAGATAGAACTAAACTGAATTGTGGTTGAATCTGTGTGTTTCCGTATTCATCAGTGGTTTGAATCTTCAGGCTCTCTTTTTCCCGCCCGCAGCCGCACCGGCGCGCTTGATGATCCCGAGAATTTCGTCTTCGCGCATAATCAACAGCTCTTCGCCGTCGACTTTGATCTCAGAGCTGCTGTACTTGCCGA
>DATGVD010000312.1:0-2071 GCA_035300785.1 Pyrinomonadaceae bacterium
GGGCCTTCGGGATGCGGCAAGTCTTCACTGCTCTACGTAATCGGCGGCCTGGCGCAAGCTTCCCGCGGCAAGGTTCTGGTCGACGGCAATGACCTCACCGAACTGAGCGACGCCGCGCGCACCAAATTGCGCCGCCACAAAATCGGCTTCGTCTTTCAGCGTTTCAATCTGCTCCCCACGCTGACGGCCAAAGGCAACATCGCCATTGCGCAGTTTATTCATGGCGACGGATTCGACCCGCACCGCTTCGATGTCGTAACGCAGATGCTCGGTCTGGCGGGGCGCCTTCATCACAAGCCCTCGGAACTCTCCGGCGGCGAACAGCAGCGCGTGTCCATCGCGCGCGCGATCATCAATGAGCCGAAGATTCTCCTCGCCGACGAGCCTACGGGAAATCTGGATTCGAAAAACTCGGAAATCGTGCTGCAGATGCTGCGGCAACTGAACAAAGATCTGGGCCAGACCATCGTCATGATCACGCACAACCCGGAAGCAACAACGTATTTCGACCGCGTCGTGCACATGCGCGATGGAGTTATCGTCGACGGAGTGCCTGCGGATTGATATGGCAAGCCTTGGCCAAATTCTTTCCCGGATGTTTTTCTGGTCCTACGAGCGAGGCATGTGGCAGTATGACGTCGCGGTCATATTGATTCTAGTCTTCGTGCTTCTCACACCGCGGAACTGGTTCCACGATAAACCGCAAAGCGGAGCGCCGGTCTCGCCGGGACAGGTCCAATTTATTTCGAAAGAGGGAAACCGGCTGACGTATCGCGTGGATGCGCGCATCCTGGCCCCCCCGACCAGGCTCGCACTTCAGAACGACCTGCACACCGCCCTGCAGGAAGCTCTGCCCGAACTCCACAATGGGAATTTCTCGATCGCCAATATCAAGCCACTGCGCGATGACCAGGGCACTGTGCTCGCCTACCAGGTGGAAGTTCGCCATTAGCCGTGGTTCTGATCGAACACAAGTATTTGTTCCCAGGTACCCTTGCAGCGCGTTCGCGCATCTCTTTGTATATGTTAGGATTCCGAAGGCCTAAATGAGCCGCTGCATCTTTACTGGATTGAGGCCACGTTTGAGACGTCTACCTTTTCTTTTTTTCGCTCTGGTGAGTCTGTGCTGCGCCGCAGGCCGGTTTCGAACGCTGGCCGCGCAGACCACTGCAAATTGGACCATCGAAGGCGTCCTGAGCATGATGGACAAGTCCGCGCAGGATTTTCACACCCTCACAGCCGATATCGAGCACATCAAGTACACCGCGGTAGTGAAAGATACCTCGACCGAGACCGGCCAGATTTTCGTGCGCCGCGATGATAAGATGCGCATCGATTTCCAGAAGCCCGATCCGCGAACGATTCTCCGAAACGGCGATTCGCTTTACATTTTCACGCCTAAGATCAATCGCATCGAGGAATACAACATCGGAAAGCACCACGCGTTTGCCGACCAGTATCTGGCGCTAGGATTCGGAACGAAAGGCGATACGCTCAAAAAAAATTACGTTCTGACATTGATCGGAGAAGAAGAGTTCGACAGCCGCAAGACCGTCGTGCTGGAGTTGACGCCGAAATCTGACCAGTCGCGCAGCCAGATCGCGAGAATTCGAATGTGGATCGACGAAGCATCCTGGCTGCCGGTGCAACAGAAATTTTTCGAGACGAACTCCGACGACTACTTCCTGTCACATTACACCCACCTGATGAAGAATCTAAAGATTGCCGATGCGAAGTTCAAGCCCGACTGGCCAAAGGGCGTAAAGGTGGAAAAGCCCCGAGGGTAATCTTTGAACTCTTGCAATCTCCTGATTCTCTCAAGCTCACCGGTTCCCACACGCTGAAAAGACGATAAGCTAGTCGCCGACGGCGCGCTCCTGCGCCAGTAATTGTTCCTTTCGCGAGAGCCCCCAGCGATAGCCGGCGAGCGCTCCGTCTTCGCGAATGACGCGATGGCACGGTACCACGATGGACACGGGGTTCGTGGCGCAAGCTCTGGCAACGGCCCGAACGGCTTTGGGCTTGCCGAGGGACCGCGCGACTTGCGAGTAGGTGCGCGTCCTGCCGCGCG
>DATGVD010000313.1:0-8534 GCA_035300785.1 Pyrinomonadaceae bacterium
CGTAGCCACCAGAAACCTGTTGGGGATGATCACAAAGTTCGTCTCGATCTTCGGCGGCAGCGCGTGCGGCACCACGCTGAGCTCATACTGGCCACACTTTTCGAGAATCGACGTCAGCGTGTAAGGGATCGGTTTTTCGCCATCGGGAACTCGGAACACGAGGCGGCTCGGCCCCGCGAGGCGCGCGCGCACCGGCGGCGGTTTTGGATCATCTGCCGGTTCACTCTTGTCCGTGACTTCGGGCGTAGGCGCGGGAGGCGGAGGGACATACGTATTTTTCACCGGGAATCCTTTGCCGGTCGTGTCCACTGCCGTTTCAAAGAAGGCCTGCTCGGCGATGTTCTGTCCCTGAAAATAAACAACGATGTAGGAAGGCCGCACCGACACATCGCGCACCAGATGCGGAGTGCGACGCTCGTCGAGATTTGCCCCGCCTGTGTCCAGCGACATATTCAAGAATTCCAGACGCAGCACCAGCAGATCCTCAGGCCTGAGGACTACGGTCGAGAAGCGCCCGCGAAAATTCAACTGCCCAAGATTCTCTGGACGGATTGAGATGATGCCCGTCGGGGGTTTTTCGAAGGCAGGTGTGGGCGTCGGTGTCGGGCGCTCGATCTGACGCGGCGGAATAAAAATCGGCGTCTCGCCTGGCGTCGGAGTTGATCTGGGTGTTGGCCTCGGCCTGGGCGTCGGACGTTCGGTTGGAATTGTGATCGGACCAATCCGAATTCCCGGATTTGGTGTGGGTGTCGGCGTTGGTTGCTGTTGCGGCTGTGTCCTGCCGGCTGGCGGCCGGCGCACCGGTGTTGGCGCTGGTGTGGGCGTCGGCGTCGGACGCGCGGTAATGTTTGGCGGAATGCGAATCGGACCAATCCGCCGCGGCGTTGGTGTCGGCGTGGGCGTTGGAGTTGGCCGCTGCTGTGGATCGAGATCAGGCTGTGCTCCGTCGTCATCGAAATTCGTTCCGGTGTCGAAGATCAGACGACTGCCTTCTTCGCAAGGTGTCGGCTGCACCACTGCGCCTTCCAGATGAAACGCCGCGCTGCGCAGCGCCGGCGCACAATGCAAACGAACAAAGCGGTCGTCATGGTTCGTCAGCGTGAAAGGGATTTCGTCGGGCGTATCTCCCAACTCAACCACGTACTTCTGACTCTGCAGCCAGACAGGTTCGCGGCCGAATTGAGCGAGCAGGATTCGCTCGTCGCGCTTGGGTGCGAAGGTTGCGGCCAGAATCACGCCGCGCAATGGCAGCGAAAAAACTTCGCCAAATACGCCCTTGAAATCTCCGCTGGGGTGAAATGATAGTTTCGGATCGTCCGTCGATGGCTCGGCAACCAGCGCGCAAACCGCCGCGCCGTTACGGCTTTCACCTGCTTCGATATGAATTGCGTCAAAAGGATCTCCGTTTGACTTGAACTGCGCTCCCGCCGGCAGGGTTAGCGAATTTGTCAGTTGCCATTCGCGCTTGCCGCGCGCGAGCGAAATCAACGTCCGCTTTGCTGCGGGTTGATCGAGGAAGCTGGCATCGCTTGGTTCGAGCAGAGCGACATTCAGCGAGTCGGACAGGATTCCGCGGCCCACGCCGAGCACGCGAGCCAACTTGGTTCCGCGGAACTCTGTCACCCATCCCGGACTAAAAGCGGCGTGCGCTGTTCCCGACGCAACCGCGCGGCCCGACTGGCCCAGAGCCAAAACAGTTCGCGGCAAATGCACGCCGGAAACCGCCGGGTTATCTCCAGCCAGCCATTTCTCAAATGGAAACTTCGCATCAAAGCCGCCCAACGCCATGCGC
This sequence comes from Pyrinomonadaceae bacterium, assembly GCA_035300785.1. Lineage (GTDB taxonomy): Bacteria > Acidobacteriota > Blastocatellia > Pyrinomonadales > Pyrinomonadaceae > UBA11740. The sequence continues at coordinate 1,793 of DATGVD010000313.1, forward strand.
AGGTGCATCCGCCAGCGCCGGCCAACGCGATTCAGCTCGCCGGTCAGATCAGCAGGTAGATTTGTTCCTGGATAGGTGGCGTGGGTAAGCTCGAAACGAACACGCGTTTCGCTCCGCTCGATTGTGAGTTTGGGTGAGCCGCTAAAGCGTTGCGGATCGATGACCCAGCGCTCTTCGCCGCCGAGCAGAAATGCCAGACGCTTTTCGTCGCCGGCGATTTTGAAAGAGCCTGGCAGCCGGAGGCCCAGCTGCTTCGCGTGTGAAGCTGCGCCCAGCGCGGCCGTGCCGGTCAGTCCGATAAATTCTCTGCGCGTGAAGTTTTTTTTCTGGGCGAGAATCGCGAGCTGGCGCGCGCGCAGCCGGTTAAGATTGAGTCTAAGGCGTCGCATCAGTCACCCGTGACGGCTCGCAGCGCATCACCTCGAAGCGCGAAACCGCAGAGGAACGAGAAATGGGGGAGCGCGATCCAAAACAGATCGAGCGCTTGGCTTATATCTCGCTTACTTCGCGCTGTCAATGATTTCCCGGCGCATCAAAGTTTTTTCCCTAGGCGGCGGGCCGCAAACGGATTTATAGTTGAGCCGGTTCAAAACAATTCGCGACTTTCGGAGGATAAAATCTATGCTGCGGAGACTTACGTCGACAACTGCTTTGTGGGCTACGGTGCCGCTGCGGCTGGCCCTGGGAACCGCTTTCATCGGGCATGGCGCGCAGAAAGTTCTGGGCTCGTTTAATGGACCGGGCTGGGCAAAGTTTACGTCGTTCCCGGCTCCGTTTCCGTTCATGCGCCCGGCGTGGTTATGGATGGGCGCCGCGGCCTTGTCAGAATTGACCGGCGGAATTCTGGTGCTGTTGGGATTGTTCACCCGCGTCGGCGCATTCCTGATTGCCTGCGTGATGCTGGTCGCGATCTTCGGCGTGCTCTGGCCCCGTTTCTTTGCTCCTACAGGCATGGAACTCGCGGTGGCCTTCCTCGGTATGGCCCTGGCATTGCTGATCACAGGCGGCGGACAAGCATCAGTCGATCTCATGATCGGTGGCGGACGACGCCGATAAGGAATTGCCACAGAGGCACGGAGACTCAGAGAAACCGAAACCACGAAGAAGCAGGAGAGAGCCCACAATTTTGCAAGCTCACGATCCAGAGCAACCACATCTCTCTCCTCTAATTTTCTCTGTGTCTCTGTGGCTCTGTGGCTAAATCTGGAATCTCATGAAGCGTTCCCCGCTCCTCGTCATCTTCATCACGGTTTTCATCGATCTCGTCGGTTTTGGGATCGTGATTCCGGTGCTGCCATTCTATGCCGAAGGCACGAAGTTCGGCGCCACGCCCCGTGAAGTCGGCTTCCTGTTCGCTTCCTATTCGATTATGCAACTGATTTTTGCGCCGGTGATGGGCAGGCTGTCGGACAAGTATGGCCGCCGGCCGGTCTTGCTGGTAAGCATTCTGGGCACCAGTCTCGGATTTATGATTCTGGGATTCGCCACGACGCTGTGGATGCTTTTTCTTGGCCGGATTATCGATGGAATTTCCGGCGGCAACATCTCTACGGCGCAAGCTTACATCGCGGATGTCACCACCAAAGAAGATCGCGCCAAAGGAATGGGCTTGATCGGTGCGGCTTTTGGCTTGGGGTTTGTTTTTGGGCCGGCGATCGGCGGCATTTTGAGCCGCTGGGGCATCAACGTTCCTTTTCTTTTCGCTGGCGGACTCGCGTTCGCGAATGCGATTTTGCTTTACTTCACGCTACCCGAAACTGTGACGGCGGATCATCCGGCACGCGTGTCGGCGGCCGGCGGTCGCGGTTGGCGCCAATTGATCGACTCGCTAAAACGTCCGCGCCTGGGGTTCGTGCTCACGATTTACTTTCTCTCGATCGTGGCTTTCTCGATCATGACGACGGTGTTTTCGCTCTTCCTGATGTTTCGGCTGGGTTATGACGCATTCCATAACGGCTGGGTGTTTGCATTCGTGGGAATAGTCTCAGCGATTATTCAGGGTGGGTTGATCGGAAGACTGGTCAGGCGTTTCGGTGAACCCTCGCTGGTCATCACGGGCGCGCTGTTGTTCTCAGCGAGTTTATTCGCAACTCCGTTTGTCGGGCCGGTCATAGGAATAATCGGAATCCTGGCGATCGGTTCAGTGTCTTCGATCGGCAACGCGCTGATGGCGCCTTCGCTGACGAGCCTCGCGTCCAAAAGCGCTGACGCCAGCGAGCAGGGCACCGTGCTGGGCGTAACGCAATCTGTGGCCAGCCTGGCGCGTGCGGTTGGACCAACCATCGCCGCATTCTTAATTTATAGCGCGGCGGCTTTCGTCGGCTTTGACCATCAACCGCACAACATGAGCGACGCTTCGATCCTCAGAACGTTCTGGACGGCCGCCGCGATTCAGTTCGTCGCTTTTCTACTGGCCATCTATTTCGCGCGCGCTTATGGGGGTAAGTATTCGGCGGGCGAGATGGTCGAAGCAAACTAGCCGCGGATGAACGCAGATTAGCGCGGATAACACAAGAACAATTAGCCACGAAAAAGCACAAAAAGCGCAAGGGAAGACCTCGAGATTTCCTTTTTGAGCCTTTGTCGCTTGTTCCGTCCTGCCTGATCCGCGTCTATCCGCGTTCATCTACGGCTGCTTGATCCATAAAATCTTTCAACTCATCCGCGGTCGGCAGCGCTGTGCGTCCACCCAAAGTGCGACACTTCAGGGCGGCGACCGCGTTGCCGAGTTTCATACACGTCTCAAGATCATCCTCGCGCAGCATCCCGTAAATAAATCCGCCGTGAAACGCGTCACCAGCGCCGGTCGTGTCGCGACAGCCGCCGGGAACGGCGAACGCCGGTGATCGAACGAATTCGCGCTCGCAGTAAATCAGCGCACCGCCCGCGCCCAGGGTCACGCCAACCACCGCGCAGCCATAGCGCGCCTTGATCTCAACCAGCGCTGCTCGCTCATCGCTGATGCCGGTCAGGCGATGCGGAAACTCGGCTGACGTGATCAGCACATCGATCAGCGGCAAAAGCTCCGGTAATCCTTCGTAGATATTATCGATGTCCGCGGTCACGACGGTCCCGGCCGCGCGCGCGGCCCGCGCCATCACTGTGCACGCCGGCGGATCGTGCGCGTCGAGGTGCAGGATCCGTCCGCGCGTAGCGAGTTCAACCGGCGCTTCATCAGGCCGATAAGCGAGGCGCTCGTCGCGGTCCCAGACGATGGTTCGCTCGCCTGAGCGCGCATCGATAATGATGAAAGCGACTTGATTGTCAGCGCCGTCGATCGTTTCGGCGAAATCGAGATTCACGCCTTCGTATTCGAGCGAACTCAAGCCGAACCGACCTTCCGCGTCGGAACCAAAACGACCTGCATAAGCGGTCTTCAGACCGAGGCGCTGCAAGGAAACCATCGCGCCCGCGGTTTGTCCACCGGCGGACTTTTCGTGCTCGGTGAATCTGACCTTGGTATCGAACGCCGGATACTCAGGCACGACGATCAAGTGATCGACGGCGTTTAAGCCAAAGCCGACCGCGTCGAATTCGCGTTCATGGGGTGGCTGAAGAGGGATTTGCATACCAGGTTTCTACGTCTGTTGTCGATGGGCTATGATGATTCAAGAGGATATGCCACAGAGACACGGAGGCACGGAGAAAATCCAGGACAAAATAAAAATGGAAAGCGTAACTCCTCTTACTTTGCTTTCCCGCTGTTTCTCAGTGCCTCTGTGCCTCTGTGGCTGATTCCCAACACCGTGACTTTAGACGAAAAACTCAAAGAAATTCCCAGATCGCCCGGCGTCTATCTGCACAAAGACGCGGCCGGCAAGATCCTCTATATCGGCAAAGCCAAGAACCTGCGCAATCGCGTCCGATCGTATTTTCAATCGAGCCGCACCGGCGACTTCAGCTACGGCATCAAAACCGTTGAACTGGTAAAGCAGATCGCCGATGTTGAGATCATCGTCACTGACAACGAAGTCGAAGCTTTCATCCTGGAAGCGACGCTGGTCAAGCAGCATCAGCCTTACTTTAATTACAAACTAAAAGATGACAAGTCTTATCCGCATCTGAAGCTCACCATCAACGAGCCGTTTCCGAAGTGCGTGATCACGCGCCGGATTCAAAACGATGGCGCCCTTTACTTCGGCCCGTTCCTGCCAGCCTCGATGGCCCGCCGGACAATCGATCTGATCAATCGCACCTTTCAACTGCGCACGTGCGACATTGAAATCGACGGCAAAGCGCCGCGGCCGTGTCTGGAGTATCACATCAAACGCTGTCTCGGGCCGTGCGTCAAGGGGTTGTGCACCGCCCAGGAATATCAGGAAGCCGTGCGCGACGTGCGCATGCTGCTCGAAGGCCGCAACACCGAGCTGGCGGATCAACTCGAGTCGCGAATGATGCAGGCTTCCGAAGACACGCGTTATGAACTCGCGGCGAAGTATCGCGACCTGCGGAAAACCGTAATCAAACTTTCTGAGCAGCAGAAGATGGCCACGACCGCCGAGAGCGACGTGGACATTTTTGGTTACTATCGCGAAGGCAAGCGTTTGGCGCTGCAACTTTTCACCATGCGCGAAGGCGACATCGTCGGCCGCCGGGAATTTTTCTGGGAAGATTTGCCGGCAGAAGATTTCAATCCGGCGGAGTTTTTGAGCGAAGTGCTGGCGCAGTATTACAGTGGCCCTGACAGTGGGACGCGCGTCCCGCCCGTGGATCACGCGCAGGATGCGCGTGCCACTCAGTTTGTGCCCCGCGAGATTCACGTTCCCATCGAGTTCGATGATCGTGAACTGCTGGAAAAAGCATTGACCGAACGCAAAGAGCGACGCGTGCACATCCTGGCTCCCCAGCGCGGTGAAAAGCGCGACATGATCGATCTGGTTGAGAAGAATGCAAAGCTGGCTTTCGAGCAGCGCTTTCGCGTCCTCAAGCCCGACATGAAACGCGTGCTGGAAGAGATGCAGGAGACTTTGGAACTACCGCGCTTCCCGGCCCGGATTGAATCGTTTGACGTATCGCACATTCAAGGCGCTGAGAATGTTGCCGGCATGGTGGTTTGCGAAAACGGAAAGATGAATCGCGCCGAGTATCGCAAGTTCAAGATCAGGACGGTCGAGGGCGCGGACGACTTTGCTTCGATGCACGAAGCGGTGCTGCGTCGCTATCGGCGCGTGCGCGATGAAGAAAAGTCTTTGCCTGACTTAATTATGATCGATGGTGGTAAAGGACAGCTCAGCGCCGCGGCCGAAGCCATGCGCGAACTCGATCTGGAAGCCGTGCCGATGATCGGCGTGGTCAAGCCGCCGCTTCATCACAACCAGGTTGCTTACCTTTTGGTCAAAGGCCGCGAGGACGAGCCCATCTATCTCGATTCGCACTCGCAAATCCTGCGGTTGATTCAAATGATCCGCGACGAGACGCATCGCTATGCTGTGACTTATCATCGCAAGCGCCGCGAGCTGCGCGATTTCACTTCCGAGCTGTCAGCAATTCCCGGCGTGGGCGAGAAAAGAAAAACGCGCCTGCTGCGGCAGTTCGGTTCGATTCAGAAGATCGCAACTGCCGGCGTTGACGAACTCGCGCCCTTCGTCGGCCGCAAGACGGCGACAGAGATTGTCGAACACTTCTCGCGACAACGAGCGCTGGCTGAAGGCGCGAACGCGGCGTGAAGTCCGACCGAGCAGAATTAGATGGCCATAACAGATAAAACGAGAAAACTTCTCTGGGGGACGTTCGTGAAACAGATGCGCAATCTGCAGACGTGAACTGGTGATCGACTCAACTTCCGTCGATGACGAATCTGTAATCGGCGACGAGTGCCATATCGTTTCGGGAAGGAATACTTCGAGCCCTGCGCGAGACGAGTCCGGAAATAATTGCGCTAGATCTATCAAACCAGCACGAGCAAGGGGATCATGTTGAATGAATTAATGCGCCCTTCGCTTTCCCAGAGTATCCTTCACCCATGGCCACGATCATAGAAGTAGAGAAACTTGCACTCAATCTGACCGAACGGCAACGAGCAACTCTAGCCGCGAATCTTCTCAAATCGCTTCCGGCTGTTTTGTCGGACGAGGACGAGGGAATAGCAGAAGCGCTGCGCCGCGACACTGAGATCGCTGCCGATCCTAGTCAGGCAGTTTCTCTTGAACAACTGGATTCCCACATCCAAAGCCGTCGCCGCTGATGCTCCTGGAATTTCATCGAGAGGTTGCTTCCGACATCTCTCGAATCATGGACCATTATGAAGATATTTCTGGATTGCAACTCGCGGAAGAGTTCTACGCCGAGTTGCGATCATTCTTTCAAAAGGCAGCCGAGTCTCCAGAAGCTTACCGCGTTAGAGAGCGAGATCTCCGCCGCGTCAATCTCGAAAGGTTTCCATTTCATTTTCTGTTCCGCATCGTCGATGACCGCGTGCGCGTACTGGTTGTACGGCACCATAGAAGGCGGCCGTCGCTTGGGCTCACCCGACGTTAGCCGCTCTAAAAAGAAATCATGTCAACTTTCGATCCGACCAATCCGGCGTCCTTCGATCCGTCGCAGCTCGCCGAGATGGACGATCCGTATCCGGTGTTCGACGCGCTGCGCAGCTCCGGGTCGGCGCTGTTCACATCTTCCGGCCTGCTGGTGATCACTGGCTATGAAGTCGCCGATGAAACGTTGCGCGACAAGCGTTTCCGTACCGGTCCTATCGCAGAACGTTTCCGCCAGACGCTTCCCTCCGGCGCGGCGCAGGACGAAC
>DATGVD010000314.1:0-6343 GCA_035300785.1 Pyrinomonadaceae bacterium
ATCTCTTCGACCGTCGGTTGCATTTTCTTCGGCACCTTGATGATCCGCTCGAGCGTCGGATCGCCGGCCATCATTCGTTTAAAGAGATCACTAAACACGCGTTCGATCTCGCCGTCGATCAAATAGTCGACCCTGAATTCGTCCAGACGATTGGCGCGTTCCAATTGCCATGCTCCCGGACCACCGATGACGATCTTTGGTCGGAACTTATCAATGACCGGGTGTTTGACGATCTTGAGAAACTCGGCCGCGTTGACTGGGATCAGGTTTTTGCCGGCGATCTTGGAATAGACATCAGTAGCGTATGAAATGCCCAGCGGGTTGTGCGCATGAATCGCAACGACCTTTGTCTCGGGTCCGACAAACTTTTCCAGATTCTCCAGGTAACAGACAACGACATCGGCTTCCGAGTATTCGCGGAGCAGCAACGTCTCGACCATTCGCAGGCCATTGGGCACGTACTTGGCGCGCCCGTCGGGCCAGGATTCGTTGACCAGCATTTCCGGATCACGCCACCGGTGGGCGTGCTTTGCAGGAAGTGTCGCCGAAAGCATCTGCTGCCAAATGCTGTGCCGCCATTCGCTCGCCTCGCTTGCAGATGCAGTCAAAACGATCTTCGGTGAACCCACGGAGACCTCCACTAAATCGTTGATTGGTAATGTGCTCGGGACGTATTCAGGCGCTCCCGGAACTAATGGCAGCGGATTCTAGCATCTGTTACGCGTCGTGCCAAGTATAATAGTCAACCCGGCAAATTCTGGTTGGATAGCCCAAACTAAGGTGTACCCCATGGCCTTCATGTGGTATAGTCCGCCCGAGCCGGAAGAGTTTGCTTGATTGGTGATATTCTGCAGCTTCATCCTTTCCGTTCTTTGCTTATTTTGACCACCATCTTCCAGAGCCATTTTTCACTTGTTCGTCTGACAGCTCGAGGGATCGGTCGATGAGAATCTTACTTTACAATCCTGATAACGGTGTGACCCGCAATTTCATGCCGCATCTTTGGATGTTTCTGCTCAAGGCGCTTACACCTCCCGGTCATGAAGTTTTGCTGATCGATGGCAACGCGAAGCCTCTGAACGATGCGGAGCTGGTCCGGTTCCTCCACGAGGAGAACATTGGCCTGGTCGGCATCGGCGCGATGACGCGCATGGTGCAAAAGGCCTATCGAGTGGCCGACGCCGTTCGGGCCGCGGGAGTCCCCGTGGTAATGGGGGGCCCGCATGTGACCGAATGCCCCGATGAAGCTCTCGGTCGAGATGGCGGCCCGCGACATGCCGACGCCGTCGCGCTGGGGGAAGCCGACGACACGTGGCCGCTGATCGTTGAAGACGCCGCGCGCGGACAGCTCAAAGAGACCTATGCGCCAGTTGATGAAGCCGGCAAAGAGCACAAGCCACCATTGCAACCTTATCCGGTAATTCCCTGGGACACGATTGATCTCGAGCAGTTTAATTTCGTTCCTAAGATTGTTCGCCGCTTCACCGAACGATACGGCTCAGGCATAAGTTATTTCAATACGATTCCGATGGAGTCTGGTCGCGGTTGTCCGTATGGTTGCGAATTCTGCACCGTAACCGGATTCTTTGGCGATCAGATTCGCTTCCGCACAAACGAAAGTGTCGTTGCCGAACTGCTTCTGCTCAAGCGTCGCGCGGAGAGGGATCGCGGCAAGATTACGATCTTCTTTATCGATGACAACTTTGCGATCAATATCAAACGCACCAAGTCTCTGCTGCGCGACATCATCGCGGCCGAGGCTCAGTTGCCCTGGATCGCGCAAATCAGCGCCAACTTATTGCGCGACGAAGAGCTGGTCGATCTGATGGCCGGGTCGGGCTGCAAGTGGGTATTCATCGGCATGGAGTCAATCGATCCGCTCAATCTCGCCGATGTGAACAAGAGCTTCAACAAGCCCGGTGAATATGCGGCGGTGCTCAACCGGCTGGCGCAGCGCAACATCTATGCGATCACCGCATTCATCTTTGGTTTGGACAACGATACGCCCGGCGTGGCTGAGCGCACGCTGGAACAGATAGCAACCTGGCCCCCGGGAATGCCGGTGTTTAGCCCGCTGGTTCCGTTACCCGGAACGCCGACCTACAAAAAGCTCGGCGCTGAGGGACGGCTGACGCGGCCCAAACATTGGATGAACTTTGTTCATAACCAAATGGCCCACACGCCGCTTAAGATGACGATCCCAGAGGCACAAATAGAACTCGACAAGGCGTGGATGACTTCCTACAGTCCAAAGAATAACCAGAGAGCGATTGACTGGTTCGGTGGTCGTGATATTAACGACCAGATCATGCACTTTGTGATGCGCATGTTTTTCCGTGGCATCTATTTCCCGCAACGGAACGCGCGCGTTTGGACCAAACTCGTGGCCCAGAATCACCGGCCGCTGCTTAAGCTTTTCCGCGAAGGCCTGGGCAAGTACCGGGAAGGACGCAAGAACCCGTCGGTGGCGACGGTCGCCAGCAGTCCGACGAATTAGAATTCCAAGATCGGCATAGCTACTTCTTTCGCAGCACGACGGCGCGCGCGATGCCCTGGAGGTCGGGCCGCATTTCGGTCAACTCCCAAACCTCCCGGTTGATCAACTGCTCGACCAACGCCTTCTGACCAAAGCCAATCTCAAAAACAAAATGGCCGCCCGGCTGTAGGAACGGCGGCGCTTCACGCAATAGCCGTCTCACAATGTCCAGACCGTCCGGACCTCCGGCGAGTGCCGTGCGCGGCTCGTAGCCAACTTCGCGCTGCAGAGTTTCCATTTCGTCGTCGCGAATATATGGCGGGTTGGAAGCAATCAACGAGAACGCCCGGTCGGCGTTGACCTTCGCGAAGCAGTCGGACTCGATCACAGTCAACCGATCAGTTACGCCATGACGATCGGCGTTTCGTTGCGCGATTTGCAGGGCGTTGGGCGAGATCTCCGTCGCGATCGCATGTGCGTCGCGTAGCTCGTGCAGCAGCGAGATCACGATGCAACCTGAGCCCGCACCAATATCGGCGATGAACGGATCGGGATTGCCGTTCAAGAGTTCCAGCGCGATCTCTACCACCAGCTCAGTTTCCGGTCGCGGGATCAGCACGTCTGGAGTCACCTCGAAATCAAGCTTGAAAAACTGCTGATGCCCGGTGAGGTACTGCAAAGGCTCGCCGGCCGCGCGCCGCTCGATCAGCTTGCGAAAGGCCTCGACGGCTGCGGCCTTCAATGGTTCGTCCGCGCGCGTGACGATGAAAGTTCGATCACGGCCGATGGCGTGCGCCAGGAGTGAGCCTGATTCACGCCGCGCCTCGGCGATGCCGGCTGCGCGGAGCACCTGCGCACCTTCCAGGATGGCGTTACTAATCGAGATGTTCATGTCTTCTTGCCAGTCTATTTCATTTATATTACGCTTCGCCGCAAAATCCGAAGAAGCGGGTCGCGCGAGTTGCCAGCTTGCGCCACACAAGGGATAATTCGCGCCATGGCGAGTCGTTCACCGGAAGAAGCGCGTGATTGAAACTTTACTTCGGATAGCACGAAGCGAGTCTCGTTTCTTCCCGTACGGACGGCGGAACCTCCGAGCTTAACGGTTCGGAGGTTTCGCAGTTCGAAGGGCCGAGGTCTAACAACTTTTTTAAACAGGAGGGCACTCCTTAAAACATGGGAGCACTGGCAAAAAGCGTCGTTCTGTTTGCTTTGAATTGGCTGGATGCGCAACTCACGCTCTTCTGGGTTCACTCGCGCCTGGCCACGGAAGGCAATGGCCTGATGAGCGAGTTGCTCAAGGCCGGCGACGCACCTTTCTTGCTGGTAAAGGTGGCCATCGGAGCTTTCGCCGCTTACACGCTTTATCGATGTTCGCATCTCCCGCTCGCACGCCGTGGCATGCAATTGGTATTGACGGTCTACGTCGCGCTGATGATGGTCCATGCGGCGACCGGCATCAATGCTCTTGGCTGGTCCAGACCCGAAGCAATGATTGGCTACGTCACCAACTTGCCCTACGCCCTGCTTACGCTATTCTCCTGAAATTACGGCTTGTTCGGTGAAGACCGCCCGTTCCTAACCGCAAATCTCTTCAGATCTCTCCGCCCTTTCCTGGAACCATTGACGTCCTTCGCGCGTTTTGCAAATGCCGGTCAAACAACCGTAAACTTATGGCGGCGCATCTCAATTGCCGCGCATGAATCGAAGGAGAACGAAAGCATTATGTACAAAATATCCGCACGCCAAATCCTGGTGATTGCTCTGACGTCGGCGCTGTTTGCCGCCGGGGGCGTCATGGCGTTTCAGCAAATCGCAAATCATTTTCAGCCGCTCAGTTCGGCTTTCTCAGTGCCGTCGCCGTCGAATATCACCGAGCCGTCGTTGGCTTCGGACGAACAAAACAATATTGAGGTTTACAAGACGATTGCGCCCGGCGTCGTTTACATTCAATCAACGACCACCGTGCGCGACTTCTTTGGTCTGTTTTCTCAGCCAGTCGAAGGCGCCGGCTCCGGTTCGATCATCGACGATCAGGGTGACATCCTCACCAATTATCACGTCATCGCCAACGCGGAAAAGTTGACGGTCAGTTTTGGCGGCGGCAAGAACTATCCGGCCAAAGTGGTTGGTCGCGATCCGGACACCGACCTGGCCGTGATTCGATTGCTTGAGTCGCCAAAGGAACAGATGACAGTCGTACCGTTGGGCGATTCGGACAAACTCATCGTCGGCCAGAAGGTCCTGGCGATCGGAAATCCTTTCGGACTTGATCGCACGCTGACCACCGGAGTCATCAGCGGCCTGCAGCGACCCATTCGCGCGCAGAATGGCCGGCAGATTGAAGGCGCAATTCAAACCGACGCCTCGATCAATCCGGGAAATTCCGGCGGGCCTTTGCTGGATTCGCATGGCCGCATGATTGGCATCAACTCGCAGATCGAATCGCCGTCCGGCGCGTCCGCCGGAGTCGGCTTTGCCATTCCCATCAACATCGCCAAGCGCATCGTGCCCCAGCTCGTGCGCAATGGTTACGTGCAGCGGCCGAAGCTGGGCATTGAGCCGCGCAATGTCGAAGCGCTCTCGGGCCAGGTGCGATTGCCAGTCTCGTACGGCGTGTTGATTATGGCCGTGCAACCGGGGGGAGCAGCGGCCAACGCGGGCCTGCGCGGTTTGGTTCAGACTGAAAATGGCGATGTCGAGCTTGGCGACATCATCGTTGCGATTAACGGCCAGAAGATCAGCAACAACGACGAACTCTTCGGCGTCCTGGACCAACATCAAGTCGGCGAAACTGTTAACGTCGAGGTCATACGTAACGGACGGCACACAACCGTGCCAGTGAAACTGATGGAGGCCCCGCAACGACGTCAGGGTATCCGTGAATAGCTCTTGCTTTCGGGGCTGGAAAAGACAAAGCGCGCGTCGCGAAATGCGGCGCGCGTTTTTTGTTGTCATACCCTGCGCGGCACGAGAGGTCTCTATCAGGCAGGAAACTTTGGATCAGAGGAGCAACTGCTCGGCGATAGATAACCAACTTGCTGACGGTGATAACTCATAATCTTACGCGGACTTCTAAATAGAGTGGCGTGATAGACAGAATTTGTTGCTGGAAACAGAAAGCGAATTCATGGTAGATGAATCAAAAATGACTCTGCGAGCCGAGAGGCCGATCGAAATGCAACTGCCGAATCCAATAGACAAAGCGAAAGCTGAATCGCTTCTTCGGCAGATGCTGGGCGCGGACAAATCATTTCGGGACGGTCAATGGGAAGCCATCGAAGCTGTTGCCGTACGCAACCAGCGTCTGCTGGTCGTTCAGCGCACTGGCTGGGGCAAAAGTATCGTTTACTTTATCACGACAAAGATCCTGCGTGACCGTGGCTCGGGTCCGGCGCTGCTGATAAGTCCACTGCTGGCGCTGATGCGAAACCAGATTGAAGCTGCTCGCAACATAGGATTGCGGCCGATTACGATCCATAGTGAAAACCGGGACGAGTGGGAGCAGGCGCACGCGGCGGTTTCCAAGGACGAGTGCGACATCCTGCTGATTTCGCCTGAACGGTTGGCGAATGCTGAGTTTCGTCGTCAGGTGCTGCCGCGATTTCAGAAGAGCATCGGTCTTTTCATCGTTGACGAGGCGCATTGCATATCGGACTGGGGACATGATTTTAGGCCAGACTATCGGCGCATTGTTCGGGTACTACAACTGCTGCCACGAAACATCCCAGTCGTCTGCACGACGGCGACAGCGAACGACAGGGTAGTGCAGGATGTCGTCGCGCAGATTCCAAACCTTCAAGTGCAGCGCGGGCCGCTCACTCGTGCTTCGTTGAAGCTCTTTAGCATCAAGCTGAGCGATCAGAG
>DATGVD010000315.1:0-4258 GCA_035300785.1 Pyrinomonadaceae bacterium
GGTGGCCGGAGTCGGCGAAGGCTGGTGCTTTCTGGGGAACGCGCTCAGCTATGTGGCGGTCATTATCGGACTCCTGATGATGAAGTCAACAACTGCCCGGAAAAAGCCACCGCAGCACTTTCGGGCCGGCGTTGCTGAGGCTTTCAATTTTGTTCGTCACACGGGACCCGTGGGCGCTCTCCTCGTGCTTCTCGGGTTAATCAGTTTCACGGGATTGCGCTACGAGATCCTGATGCCGGTTTACGTGAAAGAAATGCTTCACGGTGGGCCGACTCAATTCGGGCTATTAATGGGCGCATCCGGTGTGGGAGCGATTTTTGGTTCTTTCGTCCTGGCGATGTTTAGCAACGACCGCACGCTTGGTGACTGGGCGGCGCTGGCCGCCGCCGGCTTTGGTGGCAGCCTGGTGCTGTTATCGTTCTCGCACTCATTCGCCCTGTCACTTCTGGTAATGTTGCTGATCGGATTCACAATGGTGACTGGATTGGATGCCTCGAACACTTTGGTCCAGCGAATCGTGCCCGACGAATTACGTGGGCGCGTGATGGCGATCTGGACGATGATGCTGTCCGGTCTGGCGCCGTTCGGTTCGCTCGTGGTTGGCGTACTGGCGCAGCAGTTTACCGCGCGCAGAACGTTTGCCGCCGGAGGCATGGCGTGCATTATGGGGGCCATGGGCTTTGGCTTTTCTTTGCCAATTCTCCAACGCGAAGCACGGAAACTCATCCTAAAGCGCGAGAGCGCAGACGCGCGCGCCTTAGCGGTAAGCAAGCACTAAAAGACGAGAGAAATCCGATTGGTGACCTACTCGGCGATGAACGCCTTGTGCGACGTGACTTAATCTCAAGAACTTTTTGATTCTTTCGGTTTTCTATTGACGGGAACGTCCGTATACTCGACGTTCTCGAAAGAAACTATGCGGAACACATCGAAGACAGGCGTTCCCTTGCTCTCAGCACTAGTGGTGCTGTCCTGCGGTGGAGGACTCCTGCTGGCGCAGACAATGCCACCAGCTTCGACTGGGCCAAAGACTCCATCAACGCAATCGCCTCTACCCGCAAAGACACCATCGGCCGCTCCCTCTCCCAATGCGACACCGCTGCCACAATCCACCCCTTTTGGGATTCCGAATGCGCCCGGCCCATTGATGACTCCGGCTGCCACGCCGCCTCTCGGATCAACCGCGGCGCCCGTTTCGCTGGGCAGCCAGACTCCCCAGAATGTCAATCGGCTTACGCTCGAGGAAGCGCTTCGTCTGGCGACTGCGCAGGCGTCGAGTTTCCAGCAGGCGGGGCTGAACGAGCAAATCGCGGCTGAGGATGTAAGGCAGGCACAAGCGGCTTTTCTACCGAAGGTGAGCGCGCCGCTGAGCTACATTTACACTTCGCCGGCGCTGGGTCTGAAGCCGGGTGAGCCGCGAGTGCAAAGTCTGATCGCGAACAATGCGATCAGCGAGTACGAGGCATTGGTGAATGTCTCGGGAGACTTTGATATTGCCGGTAAGCTCCGCGCGACCCTGGCGCGGAATCGCGCGCTGCTCGCGGCGGCGCACGCCGGCACCGAAGTCGCACGCCGAGCCCTGGCCGAGGCTGTGCGCGAGGCTTATTACGGATTGGCATTGGCGATCGCGCAGCGAACCGCGGCCGAAGGTAATCTTGCCGCAGCCGAAGAGTTTGAGCGCATTACTTCGCTGCTCTTGAGCGGCGGTGAAATTGCCCCGGTTGATCTGACCCGAGCGCATCTACAGACGATTGCGCGCCGTGATGAACTGGAGAGGGCGCGCGCGAATGAGGAAGTCGCCGCCGGATCGCTGCGGGTGCTGGTCGGTTATGATTTTACCCGCCCAATCAGCACGACGGATCTGGCCCTGGTCCTGCCCAACGATACCGAGTTTCAGCAGTTCAACCCCACCGACGTTTCTCGCCGGCCTGAGTTCGCGCAACTCGAGGCACAGCTTCGCGCTGCCAGGCAAGACATAAAGATCGCGCACGCTGATCGTTTGCCGGCCCTCTCGTATTCGATGAATGGCGGCTTCGATACCGACTCGCTGAAGGGGGCGCGACTCAAGGAACACTCCGGGGTATCGGCGGCGGTGAGTCTCACCATTCCCATCTTTGATTGGGGAGCCACCAGAAGCAAAGAACGTCAGGCGCGTTTGCGGGTCCAGGTGGCAGAGAACGAGCGCATCATTGCGTTGCGCGGCTTTACTCAACAGTTCTTTGCGGCGCGGTCCCAGGCGGCTAGTGCGGCTGCGCGCGTGCGGCTGGCGCGGGAGGGGGTCCTGGAGGCGCAAAACAATTTAGCGGCTTCGATCGCGCGTTACCGCGCCGGCGAAGCGCAGATCATCGAAGTCACGGACGCGCAGACTATGCTGGTGAGCCAGCGCACGGCCCTTTACCAGGCCTTATTCGATTATCAAACGGCGCTCGGGCGTCTTAGACAGGCGACAGCACAATGAAGCCAGAAAACGATTTAGACAAGCAAACGACCGAAACCGCCGAGCCGGATCAGGTGTCGACATCCTATGAGTTGACGCAGGAGCGTCGTGGATCGATGACAGCGCGGCAGCGAAATCTCCTCATTATCTCTTCATCGCTCGCCTTGCTCGTGATTCTCGCTATCGTCGTAGTGGTGTGGCGAAGGAAAGCCGCTGCGTCAGCTGACGAGACGACCACGCCAGTTGTCAGCGTTAAGGTGGCCAAAGCCGAGAAGGACGTCATCGCCACCCAGATAGTTGCGGTCGGTACGATCTGGCCGCGAGAAAAGTCTGATGTTGGAGTCAAGATTAGCGCGCAAATCAAAAAGATGGCGCTCTTGAAAAACAAGCTTGTCAGAGCAGGCGAGGTGATCGCGGTACTTGAGTCTCGCGACCTCCAGGCTCAGCGGGCCGAAGCCGTCGCAGCCTTAAACCAGGAGCGCGCCAACGAGCGCAGCGTGACGACCGGCACCATTCCACAGACCAACGCGCAGGACCAGAAGGCGCTGCGGGATGCGCGCGCCAAAGTCGCAACGACTCGGGCCACGTACGAGCGTCGTCAGGTCCTCTTTGAAAAGGGTGGCATCTCGAAGAAGGATCTCGAAACCTCACAACTTGATCTGACGACCGCTGAAAACGAACTCCGGCTTGCCGAGCAAACGGTAACGCTGCGCGCGACGTCGCTTAACCCGAACGATCGCGCGCTGGCCGCCGCCAGAGTTGCGCAGGCGCAACAGCACCTGGCGACCCTCGACGCACAACTCAGCTATGCCACGATCCGGGCGCCCATCACCGGCATAGTCACAGACCAATTTCAGTACCAGGGTGAGTTTGCGGCTGCCGGAGGAAAACTCGTGACCATCGCCGACGTCAGCGAGGTGATCATCAAAGCGCCTTTCGCCGACACAGTCGTGTCAGAGCTTAGAGTGGGGGATCCTGCCACGGTTCTGCCCACGGATACTTCAAGTGAAGAAATGAAAGGCCGGATCACATTGCTCGGCCGCTCGTCTGATCCGACCAATCGCACCGTCGAAGTTTGGGTGGCGTTGTCGAACGGAGCGGGCAAATTGCGAGCTAATGGCGCAGCGCAGGTCACTATCTCTGCCAACTCGAAAGCCGACGCCGTCGTAGTTCCCACCTCTGCGGTAACGCTTGACGCCAGCAATGCCAATGAAGGGACCGTGATGGTGGTGGACGGGGCGTCGGTCGCTCACGAAACAAAAGTCACCGTCGGGATCCGCACCAAGGACAAGATGGAGATTACCTCGGGTTTGCAGGGAGGTGAGACGGTTGTGGTTGAAGGCAATTTCTCGTTAGCCGACGGCACCAAGGTCGAGGTTGCCAAGGACGAACCAGCAGCGGATGAGAAGAAGCCGTAAGGGGAAGTGACGCGCCTTGAACGATCCATTTTTCATTTCTCATTTTTCATTTTGGACAGCGCATACTTGTCATAACCGTAAGTGACGCCTCGTATTCGTGTGATTTCGTGGATCGTGCTTCATCCGAGCATGGGGGTCAGTACCACCTGCGTCAGCGGGTGGATCAAAGGATCAATTCGCTGGTTGACAGCTTAACCCACCCGCTGACGCAGGTGGTACTGACTTCATTTCGGGCGAGGCGAAAGATACACGAAGCAACGCGATACAAATCCAGTAGATGACAAATGAAAGATGAAAAATGACAAGATGCAAAATCGGAATGTTGATGATTGGAATCTCCAGGAGCCTGCCTAAACAAGAGGAAGAACCGTGAATCTCGCCCGCATGGTATCCAGCCAATCTC
>DATGVD010000316.1:0-2800 GCA_035300785.1 Pyrinomonadaceae bacterium
ACATGGCCGAGCCGCTCAATTTGCGCGGATACCCCCGCGGGATCGCGCGAAGTGAATCGCACGGTACGCAGCCCAAATTCGCCGCGGCCGATGATCTCCGCTTCGAGCTCCCCATCGCCAAATACAACGCGCTCGCCGGTCTTCATCTTGCGCCCTGGGCGAACCAATGCTTCCCATACATCGGGGCAGACCTGGCGCGTGAGAAATACCTCGACCGTAGCGCTCAAATGTTCGCGACGTGCCGCGCGTGAGGGCGCGTCGGAAAAGACTCCCGTCCGTTTGCCGAACAGCCGCGCAGGAACAACACGAGCGTTATTCAAAACGATGAGTTCGTCGCCGCGAAGTAGCCCAGTGAACTCCGCGAACATGCGATCGGTCAGCTTGCCGCTGGTCCGATCCATGGCCAAGAGTCGCGAACTGTCGCGCCGCTGGAGTGGGCGTTGCGCGATCTGCGCCGGCGGGAGGACATAGTCGAATTCATCGAGGCGCATGACCTGACAGTCTAGCAAATCCAGCTAAGCAGATGAAAAGCCGGAGCTTGCCTCTCTTTTCGTCACTCTTCGTGTCAGCTCCCTGCTAGTGGATAGACCTGATTGACTCTTCGCTGATGCCGGTAAATAGTCGAGTTGTTAATGAGTTAGGGCTTGGTGGTGAAGGGACCAAATTGTACTTGACAATAATACGCTAAGATTATATGCTCTTGTAGCAGTCACTATAAGGAGGCATATAAACCATGCGAACTCTTAGCCGTTTCGAGCCCTTCCGCGGGGCCTCTTCTCTTCAGGACCAAATTAATCGTTTGTTCAACGATGTGTTTGAGCGTCCTGGAGATGAATCGAATCTAACCAGCTGGGCGCCGGCCGTCGATATCTTCGAGACCGAGCACGAGCTGGTTGTAAAAGCGGACCTTCCGGACGTCGACCCCAAGGATTTGGACATCCGGGTGGAGAACAATATTTTGAGCATTCGCGGGGAACGCAAGTTCGAGAAAAAGGTGAGCGAAGACAAGTACCTGCGCGTGGAGCGGGCGTACGGTTCCTTCAGCCGCAGCTTCTCGCTGGCCAACACTGTGAATTCGGAAGCGATCAAGGCGGACTATCAGAATGGAGTGCTTACGCTGACTATTCCGAAGCGCGAAGAAGCCAAGCCCAAGCAGATCAAGGTCAGCGTCGGAACACCGGCGATGGCCGCTGCGGCAGGCGCGAAGTAAGCGGTACCAACTGTCGAGGGTAACGGGGCTAGCGAAATGCCAGCCCCGTTTGCTACGGCCATTTTGCTATACGTCGATTGAGGTGTTGTCATGCTGCGATTTGAAAAGATGACGGTAAAGGCGCAGGAGGCGGTGCAGAAAGCGCAGGAAATCGCCGCGAGCCATGAAAACCAACAGATCGAGCCGATTCATTTGCTCGCTGCGCTGGTCAATCAACCAGACGGCGTGGTGCCGCCCCTCCTGGCTCGGCTCGGAATTCGCACGGAATTGCTATCACAGGACGTCGAACGTGAGATCGGGCGGCTGCCGCGTGTGACTGGTTTCGGGCAACAGCATATGGGCAAGGCGCTGAATGACGTGCTGGAACGCGCCTTCGATGAAGCGCAGAGATTTAAAGACGAGTACGTCTCGACAGAGCATATGTTCCTGGCCATCGCGCGGCAGGATCGCGATCCTGCTGGTCAGTTGCTGAAGAAGCAGGGAGCGTCACACGACGCGATTTTGCAAGCGCTTACCAGTGTACGCGGCACGCAGCGCGTCACCTCGCAGAATCCGGAGGCAACGTACGAAGCGCTGGAGAAATACGCGCGCGACCTGACCGAGCTGGCGCGGCGATCGAAGCTCGACCCTGTCATCGGCCGTGATGAAGAGATTCGCCGCGTGATGCAGATTCTGGCGCGCCGCACAAAGAACAATCCGGTGCTGATCGGCGAACCCGGCGTCGGCAAAACCGCCATCGTGGAAGGGCTCGCACAAAGAATCGTGTCCGGCGATGTGCCGGACGTGCTGAAAACCAAGCGCCTGGTGGCGTTGGATCTTGCGGCGCTAGTAGCCGGCGCGAAATACCGTGGCGAGTTTGAAGACCGCTTGAAAGCGGTCTTGATGGAAATCACCGAGGCCGAGGGCCAGATCATTCTATTTATTGACGAGCTGCACACTCTGGTGGGCGCGGGCGCCGCCGAAGGCGCCATGGATGCCTCCAACATGCTGAAGCCGGCCCTGGCGCGCGGCGAGTTGCGGGCCATCGGCGCAACCACGCTGAATGAATACAAGAAATACATCGAGAAAGATCCAGCGCTGGAACGCCGCTTCCAACCCGTCATGGTGGAAGAGCCCAGCGTTGAAGATACGATTGCCATTCTGCGCGGATTGAAGGAGCGCTACGAAGTGCATCACGGCGTGCGCATCACGGACGCGGCTCTCGTTGCCGCCGCGGTTTTGTCGCACCGCTACATCAGCGACCGATTCCTGCCGGACAAGGCGATCGACCTTGTCGATGAAGCGGCATCGCGGTTGAAGATCGAGCTCGATTCGATGCCGACCGAGATCGACGTGATCGAGCGCGAGATCATGCAGCACGAGATGGAGCGGCAGGCGCTTAAGAAGGAAAAAGATCCCGCCAGCAAGGATCGACTGAAGAAGCTCGAGAAAGAATTGGCCGAGCTGAAAGAAAAATCGTCGGCACTTAAAGCGGAATGGCAAAAGGAAAAGGCGCTGATCGACGAGCAGCGGAAATGGAAAGAAGAACTCGATCGATTGCGGACTGAGTTGGAACGCGCGCAGCGCCGCGGCGAATTGGCTAAAGCTAGT
>DATGVD010000317.1:0-7374 GCA_035300785.1 Pyrinomonadaceae bacterium
CCTCAACGGCGGGCTCCAGCCCACGTCCGCGGCTGCGGTTGCCGGGCATCGGACTACGGACGCGATGTCTACTGCGGCCACGACCGGGTTGACGCGGGTGGGCGCGATTCTGGGAACGCCTCTCTACATGTCACCGGAACAATGCCGGGGAGAAGGTCTCGATGCGCGGTCGGACATTTACAGTCTGGGAGTGATTGCCTACCAGATGCTCTCAGGCGCGCCGCCGTTCACCGGCGAGACTGCAACGGTCATTCGCGCTCACACCGAAAGCCAGCCCACAGCTTTGCGTGAGCACAATCGCAAGCTGCCCAAGCGAGTCTCGCGTTTGATCATGTCGGCACTGGATAAGGATCGAGTCGCGCGTCCGCAAACTGCGGCCGCTTTCGCCAACGCGATGCGCGCCAACGCGGATGGATTAGGCACGCTCTACCGCCGGGCTTTCGCCCTCTACAGTGAATATTTTCCGGAGTTTTTCAAGCTGTCGCTGCTGGCTCACATTCCCTTGATTGTATTGACGGTCGCGATGCTGGCACTGCGGTTATCACAGCCGCGTATGGGCAAATTGCCGTTCGCCATCGGCGTTACTCTCATCGCTCTCTTGCAAATCCCCACGAGCTTCGTTACCGCTTCGATCATTTCTGGCGTCACGGCGATCATCGTTACCCAGTTGGCGTTAGCCCCGATGAAGCCGGTGGAGTTGCGGGCTGCGTTCGCCGTGTTGCGCAGCCGCTGGCGTCCGTTCCTGCGCACTGGCGTCCGCGTCAGCCTGCGGATCCTGCTCGGCTTTATCTTACTGGTCATTCCGGGCATCGTGATGTCGGCGCGCTATCTGCTGTGGGCCCCGGTAGTCTTGTTGGAAGGATTGGAAAAGAAAGAAGCGCTGAAACGTGCGCGAGCGCTGGCTGCTCGTTCGTGGCGCACGATCATCGCCGCGATGCTGATTCAATTCCTGGTGCCCGCGATAGTCGGCGCGATAATTGGCGCGATCACCGGGGCCACGGGCACCCACGGCAAGGTCTCCCTCCAGGTCAAGATCACGGGTCAATTATCGGCGCTCATAAACATCTTCATCCTGCCATTGCTCTCGATCGTGCCGGCGTTGCTTTACTTAAAGATGCGGCAGTTTGGCGGCGAGACTTTGAATGACGTGATGGCGCAGATTGAGGAAGTCGAAGGCGCGCGCAGCAACTGGCGACAGCGTATGCGCACGCGCCTGCCAGTGAACACGCCGCAGAACCGCACTTAGGTTGCGCCGGAAGAGAGGCCCCCAAGTCCGGATTCCTCCCGCGTTAACCCCGAACGAATTCATAAGTGATGTGCAAGGTCAGCGCGCCCGGAGTTATTTCCGGCCGCACCTCGGTGGCCCGCAATTGCAGCGCGCCGCCCGCCGGTTGAATGTTCACGCGCGTCGACAGTTGTTCGAGCGTGAAGAGATCGACGGGATTGTAACGCCTGTCGATCGCGGTCTGGACCATGTTAAGCAGTGGGCCGTTCAATACGGCCGGTGTGTTGTTCAGATGAATTTCCCGCAAGCGGAAACGCGCCACCAGCGCGCGCCGCGTTTGGTCGAATTCCAGATTTACTTCAGAGTCAGCCCAGCCGGAAAACTCTATGCAACCCATCAGAGACGAACTATAGGCGCCGGCGAATGCCAGTGGCCCGACGATGCGGCCGTTCTCGAAATGCACGGCCGTGCGCACTCCTTCGACCTCGCGCTTCAATCTGATTTCGCTCGGGCATTCGGCGGTGGACGACGCCCCGCCCATCGTCAGCGGCATCGCTGGCTCTTTTAAATTATCGAAGATCGCCGCGAGAAAAGAGTTCAGGAATTGCTCGTTTACGGTGATCGTTGCTTCTGCAGCCGGCGAGTTGCTTACCCGGCGGCCGCGACTGGCATTGGACTCTTGAGCGAATACGTTAGAAACCGAAAGGAGCCCAGCGACAAGAATGGGCAGAACTAAGAATCTGAGATTCGATGACGTACTAGTTTTCATTTCGGTTAAACTCCAGGTCAGGAAAAACTTTTTCAACGCAGAGGTGGCAGAGGAAATTCGCAGAGGAACGCTGAGGTTCTCTGCGACCTCTGCGAAGAACTCTGCGACCTCTGCGGTTAATATTATCTTTGCAACTCTAACCACAGTTTTTGAGCGAGCGCATTACAAACCGCTGCGCACGATGTCGTGCAAACGAATCAATCCGACGCACAATCGCGCGTCATCAACGACCGGCAGCACGTTGATCTGTGACGGCCGATCTTCCATCAGATGCAAAGCGTCAAAGGCCAACATGTCTGGATTGGTAACGACTGGATTAGGCGTCATCAATTCGTCACAGGTGATGTTTGCGAAGGCCAGCTCGGCAGTGCTGATTCGTTGCATCGAACGTCTTAAATCACCGTCGGTGATGATACCTGCCAGGCGGCCTTCGTTATCGATCACATTGACGGCGCCCAAACCAAAGTGGGTAATCGCTGAAACAATATCCATCCAGGAAGAGTCCGTCGGGATGGTTGGATTCCGCGAACCGCTGTGCATTAAGTCCGCGACCCGCAAAGTCAGACGCTTGCCCAGTTGTCCCGCCGGGTGATTGGAAGCAAATTCGTCTTCGGTCAGTCCTTTCGCCCGCATCAGCGTCATGGCCAGCGCGTCGCCAATTGCCAACGCCACCGTCGTACTAGCGGTGGGCGCGAGATTCAAAGGACACGCTTCCTCATCGACCGACGCATCCAGCACCGCGTCCGCGCTGAGCGCCAGGGTCGCTTTTACGTTGCCGACAATCGCCACGATCGGCACGCCGCGCCGCTTTGCAAATGGCACCAGCTGGCGCAGCTCGTCGGTTTCGCCGCTGTTGCTCAACATCAGCACCACGTCATCCGCGCTCAGGATTCCCAGTCCGCCGTGAAGCGCATCGGACGGATGAAGATAGATTGCCGCGGTGCCGGCGCTGGTCATCGTCGCCGCGATCTTTTGCGCGATGATGCCTGACTTGCCCACACCCAGCAGTACGATCTTTCCCTGGCAACTGCTCAAGATCCCGATCACCCGATCGATATCTTCCGCCTTGAGACGTGAGGCCGCTTTTCCGATCGCTTCGGCTTCAGCGCGAAGCAAAGCAACCACTTGCGAGTGATCAGATCCTTCAGTCATGCAGACCTTTGATATACGAGTAACGAAGCAATTTGCAAGTTGACAGTCTCCCTCTCCCATTGGGAGAGGGTCGGGGTGAGGGCGTGTCCGGCGGCAGGGTGCGGGCTTTTTTTCCGTTCCGCTATGCCTTCATCCCCTGCCCTTCTCCCAGAGTGAGAAGGGAGAAGAGCATAATTCATGGACATCCGGGCGGCGTTCCGTTATATTGCCGCTCTCCGATTGATCCAGGTTTCGATCATCCCAAAAGAATTCCGCAGGAGTCTTAGAGATGCCATTTGCCAAACTACTGCCGCGCGAAGAGCAATACTTTTCGCTCTTCGCGCAGATGACTTCATACATCAATGACGCGGCCAAAACCCTGGTGGAAATGATGGCGCACAGCGATGGCGACTATCAGGAATTCGTTCAGCGCATCAAGAGCATCGAGCACGCGTGTGATGACCTGACGCACAACGTCGCCACGCGTTTGAACCAGTCATTCATCACCCCATTTGACCGCGAAGACATCTTCATGATGTCCAAGGCGCTCGACGACGTGGTGGACTTGATCGATGGTGTAGCCCGGGCAGTCGTCATGTACGACATTCACGAGACGACTGAGCCGGCGAAGCAATTGGCCGGCGTGATTCAACGCATGGCCTTGCAACTGCATGAAGTAGTTTCGATGTTGAAAAAGCCCAAAGGCGTGACCGAGCGCCTGGTTGAACTTCATCGCCTTGAAAATGATGGCGACGACATCTACCAGCGCGCCGTGGGCGCTCTGTTTCACGAAAATCGCGATCCGATGGAAGTGATTAAGTGGAAAGATCTTTATGAAAAGCTGGAAGCCGCAATCGATCGTTGCGAGAACGTCGCGAACATTATTGAAGGCGTGATCATCAAGCACTCCTGAGAACAGAGGTCAGCGATCAGAGGTCGGAGGTCAGCGGAATCTGCCTCCTGCCGTCTGCCGTCTGCCGTATGTTTCCTATCCCCTAGCCTCCGCATTTGTCGCTGTGCTATGTTTTCAATATCCCCTGTGCCCGCGTAGCTCAGTGGATTAGAGCGTTCGCCTCCGGAGCGAAAGGTCGCAGGTTCGACCCCTGCCGCGGGTACCAAGTCTTGCCCATTCCTCGAGTTGTCGCTTATGGAAAATCTAACTGCTCAGAATTGTGCCCAATCGCCGCCGCGAACGATTCTTCTCGTCGAAGACTTTGACGATACGCGCCTGATGATGAAGCTGTGGCTGGCGAAGGAAGGCTATCATGTCGTCGAAGCTGAGAGCGGCGAAGCAGCGATCAGACTTGCCAGGGACCAGCGGCCCGATTTGATTATCATGGACATCATGATGCCGGGCATGAACGGACTTGACGCCACGCATCGAATACGCGAGCATCAGGCCCTGCGCACGACGCCCATCGTCGCCGTCTCAGCTTACGGCGCCGACGAGTACCGGGCCATTGCGCTCGCGGCCGGCTGCGATGAATACGTCTCGACGCCGTTCGAGCCGAGCGCGCTGAACGAACTGATCAAGAGCTTGTTGACGACGCGGGCGTCTACCAATCTCAATGCTCTGCAAACCGATTCCGATCATTAAGAGGACGCTCGGGCTGCTCCTGCTGGCCCTGGGCACTGTGACGACCGCTTCAGCTCAACAATCAAGCTGCTCCGCTAAGATCGATCAGTTACCGGACGCACCCGAGCTGCGCGGCTTTCACCTGGGGATGACCTACGATCAGGTGAAGGCGCGCGTGCCGCCAATCCAGTTTGGCCGCGCGGATGAATTTGGAGTCGCGAAAACCAGCATCAATCCCAGTTTCGGCCCGCAGTTCGATAAAGCCAGCTTCGCGGACGTGCGCACGATCTCTCTGGATTTTTTGGACGGGAAACTTGTCACGGTCTGGATCGGTTACGAGAGCACGTTCAAGTGGCAGAAACTCGACGAGTTTGTCGCGGGTATGTCCAACTCACTCAATCTTCCCGGCGCCTGGCCGCCAAAACGCGGCCGACAACAGTTAACGTGCGACGGTTTTTCAGTGTTCGCGTCCGTGATCGCCGGCAGTCCCAGCATTCGCATCAGCGATGATGCAGCGCAAGAGACGATTGCCAATCGGCGCGAAGCCGCGGCCGCCGCTGCCGAAGCCGCTGAGGCGGCGGTAATCGGCGACCAGCGCACAAAGTTCTATTACCTTTCGGATTGCTCAGGGCGAGAGAAAGTGCCCGAAGCCAGCCGCGTCACTTTCAAAGACAAAGACGAAGCTGAGAAAGCCGGATACAAACTGGCCAAAGACTGTCAGTAGGAGGGTCGGGGCAGTAGCCCGACCCGGGGTCCCCAGCCGGGCAGCCCGGCTGGGGTGTGGCAGTCAGGGAGGGCTTGAGCTGTTATCTTGTCGCACCAGGAGAAAACCCATGCTGAAGGAATTCAAGGATTTTATGGCTCGCGGAAATGTGGTCGATCTGGCTGTCGCGGTAATCATCGGCGCCGCGTTTGGCAAAATCATCACGTCGCTGGTTGAAGGCGTCATCATGCCGCCCATCGGCCTTTTGTTCGGCAAGGTTGATTTCGCCAGTCTGTTCTATATTCTCAATCACGCGAAAGGCGATCCCGTCTCGCTCGCCGACGCGAAGGCGAAAGGAATTCCGGTCATTGCTTACGGCGCGTTCATCAACGATATTGTCACCTTCTTAATAATCGCGTTCGTTGTCTTCCTCATCGTAAGGGCCGTGAACTCGAGAAAGAGCAAAGCCGCCACGACCAAAGACTGTCCCTATTGCCTGTCCGCCATTCCTATTCCGGCGACTCGCTGTTCGGGTTGCTGCGCGGAATTGAAGGCGGCCTAGTTAACGGGCCGAGCGCTTGACGCTGACCTGATTACAGTCCAAATCGGGGTCAAGCCTGCGATTTGTGTGATTCTCAATCGTTCCGTCACCGGCACTGTTTAATGATCTCGGCTGAAATCGCAAAATCGCAGGCCTGACCCCAATTCTCAATTCTTTTCTTCTCTCGCTGGCTTGACCCGCATCTGACGGCTTCTTAGAATGAACCTGTGCCCCCGAATCAACGTACACGGTTCTATCGAAGCTAAAGGAGTCTTCTAATGAGCACATCATTTCAGTCGCAAACTGACGGTTCGGAGAAGTCGGAGAAAAAAGACGAGTTGATCATGCACGAGGGCGAAGCTGATCAGGCGGATGATCGTTCCAGTGTCGGCGCTTCGGTGCGCGACATGGCGGCGCGCATTCCGGAACAGCTTTCGGCGATCGGCCGCGATATCAGCCGCACCATTGAAAGGGCGATTTCGGCGAAGGACGATTACATGCTGGCCGTGAAAGTCTCGCAGGACGCGCAGATTAAACTGGGCCAACTGGTCCAGGCTGGCGTGTTTGGAACGCGCGCCGAGGCGGCGGCTTTTCTCATCGATGAAGGCATCAAGACGCAAGGCCCGCTGTTTGAACGCGTCGAGCAAAAACTCGGCGAAATCGAGCGGCTGCGCGCCGAGTTGCGCGGCATGGTCGGCGAGAAGAAAGAATAAGATCCGCGGCAAGCATCATTGGTTAGCGGAACAAATCGCTCCGCTCTGCACTTCGCGAGAATTGCAGCGTGGAGCGTCTTTGTTAACCGAAGCATTACGCGGTAAACTCTTACTGTTAGTTCAATACAATTCAAATGTTCAAGCTAACCGCGCCGCGCGGTTTTGGGATTCGAGCCAGCACTGTGCAGAAAACTTTCCAGGTTCCCGTCACCCCCATCGAACAATTCACTCTCGATAACGGACTGCGAGTCGTCCTGAATGAAGATCATTCGGTACCCGTAGTCTCTGTAGCTGTTTATTACGACGTGGGCTCGCGCAACGAGCGCGAAGGCCGCACGGGCTTTGCTCATCTTTTCGAGCACATGATGTTTCAGGGGTCCGAGAACGTGCCCAAGGCCGCGCACTTTCAACATATTTCGAACGCCGGCGGCACGATGAACGGCACGACTTCAAGCGAGCGCACGAATTATTTTGAGGCGTTACCGGCGAACCAACTGCCACTGGCCATTTGGCTGGAGAGCGACCGCATGCGATCGCTGAGCGTGACCCAGGAGAACCTCGACAATCAACGCGAAGCCGTCAAGGAAGAAAAGCGTCTGCGCTATGACAACCAGCCTTACGTCAACGGATTCCTGCGACTCTTCGAGATGAGTTTCAAGAACCCGGCCAACGCGCATTCCACCATCGGCTCAATGGAAGATCTCGAAGCGGCCACG
>DATGVD010000318.1:0-4041 GCA_035300785.1 Pyrinomonadaceae bacterium
GCGTTACCCACGTGGATCGACTTCAAAGACGAAGCTTATGGTTTGCCTGACACGGAAGGGCGCGGTATCAAGATCGCGATCGATCGCCACGGTATCGAATTTGATCCCGACACTGGTGATCGACTTGCGACCAGTGTGGGACTCGCCGAGGTGCGTCAATGTCTCGCCCGGCGTCTGCCCGCATTGAAAGACGCGCCGGTTACAGAAGCGCGCGTCTGCCAGTACGAAAACACTTCCAACGGCGACTTCCTCATCGATCTTCATCCGGAGTTTGATAACGTCTGGCTGGTTGGCGGCGGCTCAGGCCATGGCTTCAAACATGGGCCTGTGGTTGGGGAATATGTCGCTGCGCGAATCGACGGCAGCCAGGAAGGAATCGAACCGCGGTTTAGTCTGGCGAGTAAAGCGGGCGAAAGGCAGCGATCGGTTTACTGACGACGGCTCGTGGTATTAATGCGACGCGATCCCGATCAATGCGATCTCGCCGCTTGATTGAGAATTTGAAAGGCGTATCATGCGGCGCTTGGAGGAAGAATTCCGTGCCTGACCATTCCGCCCTCGATGACAAGTATTTCATAGATAATGCGGTCTACAACTGTCCTTACTGCAATCGACGGCATGTGTCCTACACGCTAGCTGGAGTCGCGCGCTTCGATTGGACGGATGCAAAACCTTGCTGGCTATATCTCGCCCAATGCGACAGCTGCAAAAACACATCCCTCCACTTATCTTTCGAAGAGGTACATTATGACTATGGCGGAGGGCCTCATTTCGACAGTTCAAGAGATCTGGATGACTCTATCTTTTACAGCGTACCAACTTCATTTTTTGTTATGGACTCCCGTGTTCCTCGGGTTCTCCGGGAGCTGATAACGGAAGCTGAAGGCTGCCTAAAAATGAATTTCCTAACTGGTGCTTCAGCTTGCACACGGAAGGCGATCTATGAGCTAACGGTTCTTCAGAAAGCTCAAGGCGGAAACTATGATGAACGTATCCGCGATATTGAACAGCGTTTCCCGGATGTCGATTCGGAGTATTTTGAAGTACTTCGCCATATTAAGGACATGACGAGCGACAAAGTTCACGAGCAATCTTGGGACAAGTGGGATAGCAGTCATTTGAAGCTGTTTTTAGAAACACTTCGTAGTATCCTGCATGAGATTTACGTAACTCCCGATGAGCGCTCTAAAAGGGTGGGGAAAATCCGCTCGCTAATTCCTAGCAGCAAAAAGACGAAGTCGGCAGAGTGACTAACTATGGAGTTGCTAGCTCGCCGCAGCCGCCACAACTTCGGCCGAATCAGCCAGGCGCTTACAAATTACCAGCGTGATGTCGTCGGCGGCGGGCGTGCCCTGGCAGAATTTTGTGAGCGCGGATTCGATCCGGTCGCGGATGCCCGCAGCTGAGGCGTCGAGATTGCGCGACACCGTCTCGTAGAGTCTCGTCGGGCCGAACTCTTCGCCCTTCGGATTCACCGCTTCCGAAACGCCATCGGAGTAAATCACCAGGACGTCGCCGGGACGCAGACGCGTCTTGCCTTCGCGAAAGTCCGCGTTCGCCATGATGCCCAGCGGCAGACCGCCCGCGGCGAGCTGCTCCATCGTGCCGCCCGCATGACAGATCAGGGGCGGGTTGTGACCGGCGTTTAGAAATGCCAACGATCCATTCTTCGGATCGAGTTCCGCGTAAAAAAGCGTGACGAAGCGATTCGCGGGAGTGCTATCAACCAGATAGCGATTGACCGCCCCAATTGTTTTCGCCAGCGAGTTGTGCGTGTCAGAGTGTGCGTGCACCGCCGCGTGCAGCGAAGACATCAGCAAAGCCGCCGACGGCCCCTTGCCGGAAACGTCGCCGAGCGCCACGATCAGCTTGCCGTTGTCCCGCTGAATGAAGTCGTAATAGTCGCCGCCGATTTCATAGCAGGGAAAGCTGATTCCCTGTAACTCGTAACCTGTGACTATTGGCGCCGACGCCGGCTGAAATCTCTGCTGAATCTCACTGGCGACTTGCAGCTCGCGTTCGAGGCGCACGCGCTCCATCTGTTGTTCCATCAGGCGCGCGTTCTGCACGCGAATCGCGGCCACCGACGCCAGCGTCGTCAGGACCTTCAAATGATCTTCGGTAAAGCGGCCTTCGGCCAGAGGCGAGTCGGCATAGACGATTCCGAAAACTTTTTCGCCCACGCCCAACGGCACCGCCAGCACCGAGCGCACGCCCTGCAACATAACGGTGCCGCCCATGAAGCGCGGATCGGCCTGCGCGTCGGAAGTCAGCACGGATTTTCCGTTAGTCACAACTTCGTCGATCACCGAGCGGCTGATGCGAATCTCGCCCACTTCGCCGGCGCGGTCGCGCAGACGGGCCACGGCTACTTTCAGATCCGGATTCTTCTCGTCGCGCATCATGATCATCGAGCGATCCGCCGGAACGGCCTGGAACACCATGGAAACGACCTGATCGAGCGTTTCGTTGAGGGTCGCAGTGTCGAGCAGCGCGACGCTAATTTTGCTGATCAGTGCGAGTAGGTCGCTCCGCTGGGCGACGCGAGATGTTTCGTCAGATTGCGTGCGCGCATCTTCGATGGCTTCGAGCAAGCCCGAAGTCGTGCGACCGGTCGAAGCCAGAGAGATCGTCGCCTCAGGCACGGACGACGAGTTGTCGGTAATCATCGTCGCGCCGCTGCTGAGCGGGAACTGCGCGTCATTAAAAAAGATTTCCGTCTCGCCGATCTGGATGCGGCCGCCGCGCGTCAGATGGATCGGCGCTTCGACCACCGAGCCGTTATAGAGCGTGCCGTTCGCCGATCCCAGGTCCTGCAAAACGTATTCGTCGCCTTCGTGACGCACTTCGGCATGGACACGGGACGCGAACGGATCGGGAATGCACAAATCGTTTCGCGCCGAACGCCCGATCGTGATCCGTAAGCGGCTGATCGCAAAATGCTCGGCCGTCCGATCAGGATATTTGACGATTAACTCAGCCATGTCAGGTAAGTTTAGAGTTCAAGCTTCAGCTTGGATCCGGACAAGCAGCAACCTAAAGGTTGAACTCTTAACTCTGCGCGCCTTGCACCCGCGGTTTGCGTGCCGGCGCGGCCGCCGGCGATCCCGGCTCGCGCACGACGATCGTTCCGGCAATCAGATCATGCAGCGCGCGCCGGCCGCTCACCGTGACGATTAGAAATCCGAGACCAAAGGGCAAGAGCGAAAGTGGATAGCCGACAAAGTGGCGCAGCAGCGCCCGGGGAATCCCCGGGAGACGTCCGTCAGGGCGTTCAATGCGCAAACCGGTCGTCCACTTTCCCACCGTTTTTCCGGTTAGTCCAGCAAAGAAGCCCAGGTCCAGAATGGCCACGACCAGCGTCAACAGGATTCCGAACTTTTCCGCCGTGCCCCCGGCCATGCGCGCGCCGCCACCCATCAGACGCGCCACCATGATGCTGAACGTAAGAATCAGGGCCAGCAAAATGTAGTCGATCAAAAGCGCGCCGCAACGCAGCGCAAAGGGCGCGCGGTAGCGCACGCCGGCATGCGACTCAGGGCGCGTGACGGATTTGGCGCGGGGCGGCCTTGCAGTCTTCTCTCCTGGGATCATTGGGGGCTCCATTTTGGATTTTTGATTTACGATTTACGATTGCTGCTTTGGCTGGCTCACCGGCCGCGAATTCAGACACGAGGGCCCAGACTAAATCAAAAATCAAAAATCGCAAATCCAAAATGCGGTCATCATCCTACCAGAAAGTGCAGGGTTGTCTCTCCCATGCGAATGCGATCGCCGCTGTCGAGCAGGCGCGGCTGGCGCGGCTCCAGGCGAATCAGGTCGTTGACCACGGTGCCGTTAACTGAACCAAGGTCTTCGACCATGAACGATTCGCCTTCGCGCCAGATGCGCGCATGACGGCGCGAGACTTTGGTTTCCGGATCAAAGCGGGAAAGATCGATTTCCGGAAAAATGTTCGACAGCGGATCCGTGCGGCCCACCAGGTTGCTGTCTTTCTGCAAAAGGAATGATGCGTCCAACTCAGTCGTGCCGGCCACGATA
>DATGVD010000319.1:0-2406 GCA_035300785.1 Pyrinomonadaceae bacterium
AGCTGTTATCGAGCGACAGCATCGGGCGGCGATGGACGAATTCCGCAAAGCCTTCGGTCGGGCGGCCACCGACACGCTGGGTGGGGCTGTCCGGCGTCAGGAACTCAGGATGCTTCTCTTCCAGCCCTCGCAGTTTTTCGATCAGCTCGTCATACTCGCGATCCGAAATCTCCGGATCGTCCCGGACGTAGTAGAGTTCTTCGTGACGCTGAATCTCTTCGCGCAGTCTGGCGATCGTTTTTTCTGTTGATTGTTGCTTCGGCAAGTCAGGACTTTAGTAGCATAGACTTTAGTCTGTGTCTTTTTGTTGAGGGTCACAGACTGAAGTCTATGCTACTCCTCATAAAACAAGTAACGCGGCCGCGCGGCATCCCGCTCAAACGCGCGGCAAACCAAACCGTCTCCCAGAGCTTTCAGGAACTCTTCACGCACGCGCATCTGTTCGCGCTTTCCGGCCGCGGGATCGGATCTCAACAGCAAGGAATAGTCGGCCGGAATTTCAATTGTTCTATCAGGCTCGGCGGGAAGCGAATAGTCGGCGCCCGTAGCCAGCGCTTCGACCCGCGGCGAGCGAAGCTCCCAGCTGGCAAACACTCGATCGCTGTCCATGCCGCTGACGCCCGCAGCTTTCTCGGCCGGGTTGGTCACGTAATCGGTGCCGTAAAAGTTCGCCGCATATTCCCGCACGACGACGCCCAGCCGATTGAGATTGAAATATGCGTTGCGCGCCCGCGTCGGCTCGAATGTCCACTTGATAAAGTTTCGTCCCTCCGACAAAGCGCGCGCCCGTTGCGCCCACTTCAAGCGCGCGCCTAGCCCCCGATTTTGATACTCAGCCGCTACCGCCATCATGTGCGAATAGCCAAAGATCTCGTCGCCGTGTACCGCCGCGAGATGAAGAACAAAGCCGACGAGTTTTCCTTCGATGAACGCGCCCAGCGTCCACC
The DNA here is from genome assembly GCA_035300785.1 of Pyrinomonadaceae bacterium. Taxonomy (GTDB): domain Bacteria; phylum Acidobacteriota; class Blastocatellia; order Pyrinomonadales; family Pyrinomonadaceae; genus UBA11740. The sequence continues at coordinate 948 of DATGVD010000319.1, forward strand.
CCCCGGCTTCGTGCGAGACGATCAGATGCCGGCGTGGCGAGATTTCCAGATCGGGCAGGCCGAATACTTCGCGCTGCAAAAGAACACACGCGTTGTATTCCTCGATCGCCGTGACTTCGCGGATTTCGATATCTGAACTCTGCTCAGCGCTCGCGCGGGGCATCGCTAACTTTCTCTAGTTTCGGCCGACCGCCGCGGCCACAGCTTTCGCCTCGGTCTGGAGCGCGGCGCTGATGCTGGCTTCCGCGCTATCTTCCTTACTCGAGGCAGATGATTGAACAGTCGGTGAAGATCCCCCGGCAGGCACCAGGCGGAAATCCAACTTTGCTTCTGACTTGCCCGAGTCGCCGGAGTTGACGCCGGTCGCTCTGCCCAGCAGTCCACCAATTTTCTTGCCCGCAGATGCGGTCTTGAGAGTCGAAATATCCGTGTACAGAATGTAGCCGCAGCCTTTGGCTTTGGCTTCGATGGCCGCTTCGCTCGGCGAACTTGCGTTGAGCGCGATTGCGTCAACGCTATCGCCGCTCAGCATTCCGATTAGCTGCTCACGCAGCGAGTCTGCTGAAACCGAGGCCTTCGCCTTATTGTTGAACTCGACTACTCCAATCTTTACTCTGCCCGGCGCGTTAGCGGGCGACGGTCGCGACATCGAACTCTCGCCGCTCGAGCTTGACTGGCTCTCCTGCTGTCGCCCCATCGCCATCATCTCAGCCATCGAAGGCTGGGAATACATTTCCTGTTGGCTCCTCGCCTCGGCATAACCCGCGGGCACATCGAACAGCGCGGCATCCAGCGTCTCTCGTGAAAGCTCGATCACTTCTTTGGACATGGTGAACTGCACGCTGCCATCTGAGCCGTACATCGTCGTCGTTTCGATCAGCGGATAACCAAGATTCGTGGGTCCGGTGCGCTTGAACTGGTAGCGATCCCGACAGCCTTGCGGCGCGGGTCGGCCGCCCATTTGCGGCGGTCTGGCCGAACCGCAACTCAATCCATATTCAAGATTGATGTACCAGCCGTCGGTTTCCATCTTCATCTGCTGGGGCTGGCACGCGTCCGGCGAAGACTCCGACATCATCGTCCGCTTCAAATGGCGCGCGGTAAAACCAAACATCTGTTTGCGCTCGCCGGTGTCAGTGGTGTTCACGGTCATCGTCACCACTCCGCCGCGGCGCGAAGGTCCACCGCCGGCGGGCGCGCTCATCCCGCCGCCATTGCTGGGACCGGAGGCGGAATCGTCCGATTCCATCGGCGTAATGATGTACTTGCGCGCGGAATCGTTAATTTGAATCGTGCGCTTCAAATCACATTGCGTGACGCTGACCATGCCCATGTTCATCCCGCCCATGCTCTCGCTGCGCTCACGCAAGCCTTTAATCATGGTCGTGCTTTGCATGTCCTGCCCGGCCATATTTGTCTTGATGGTGATCTTGAAATCGCCTCTGATTAGTTCGTCGGC
>DATGVD010000320.1:0-2932 GCA_035300785.1 Pyrinomonadaceae bacterium
CCAGCAGATTACCGTTCGTGCTTGTGTCCGGCATTCTTGTCGCTATCACCCACCCGCTATCGACCACCCCACGCGGGCTGCCCGCGCGGGAACTTCGGTTGCAGGTGGTACTGACATCATCGTTTCCTGCTTACTGCTTACTGCTTACTGCTTTTTCATTTGCGGATCCAGCGCATCGCGCAAGCCGTCGCCAAGAAAATTCAGCGAGAGCAACATCAACGCCATCGTCACTCCTGGAAAGATCAGTTGCCAGGGAAAAATCGCCAGCGTCTGCGCGCCGTCCGCGGCCAAACTCCCCCAGGACACGCGCGGCGGCCTTACCCCGAGACCGAGGAATGAAAGAAACGCCTCGCTTAACATCACGCTCGGAATTGTCAGCGTCGCGTACACGATGACCGGCCCGAGGGCGTTCGGGACCAAATGGCGGAAGATGATCTTCGGAGTCGAAACGCCGGTCGCGCGCGCCGCCAAAATGAAATCCTGGTGCTTGAGCGACATTACCTGGCCTCGAACGATCCGCGCCATGGTCAGCCACGACACCGCGCCCAGCGCGAAGAACAACTCCGCCAACTGGCCGGTAGGTGTCCTGGCGGGCAGCAGGGCGAGCAAAACGATCACGATGATCACGTACGGCAGCGAATAGAGCACATCCACGACGCGCATCATTACATCGTCGATGCGACCACCAACGTAACCAGCGATCGCGCCGTACGAAACTCCAATCACCAGCGAAACCAGCGTGGCGATCAGCGCCACCATCAAAGAGATCTGACCCCCGGAGAGCACCCGCGCCAGAATATCGCGGCCCGCGTTATCAGTTCCCATCGGGTGTGTCCACGAAAACCCGCCTTCGGGCGAGCGAAATGGAGCGAACGATTTATTCAGGCGCGTGTCTTTCGGAATAACATCGTAGGCATAGCCGGTCGCGCGCTGGATAACGGTCGGGCCAATCACCGACGCGAGCACGACCACGGCTACCACAATTATGCCAAGTACGGCCAGCTTGTTCTTGAACAGGCGGCGCCAGGCATCGCGCCAGAGCGACGTGCCAACCACCAACTCAGCGGCTGTAACCGAATCCACGTGTTCGGCCGGGGCGGACTTTGGATTCTCCGCGTTATTCATAACGGATCCGCGGATCGAGAAAGCCGTACGAGATGTCCACTAGCAAATTCAAAACCAAAACGGCGATCGCGATGAACGCCACGATCCCGATGATTAGCGGCTCGTCGCGATTGAAACAAGCGTTGATGAAATAATTGCCGAGACCGGGAAGCGCGAACACCCTTTCGACTACGACGGTGCCGGTGATTAAGAAGGCGAGCGCCGGTCCGGAGAATGACACGACCGGCAGCAAGCCTCCGCGCAATCCGTGGCGCATGACGACGGCGCGCTCGCTCAGTCCCTTAGCGCGCGCGGTGCGAATGTAATCTGAGCGCATCACCTCGAGCATTCCGGAACGCGTCAAACGCGCGATGTAGGCAATGTAAATTGCCGAAAGCGTGATCGCCGGCAGGACAATGCTCTTGCTCGGAAAACCGTCCCACAACGCCGGCGGCAACCAGAACAAAGTCAGCGCGAAAACCAGAACCAGCAACGGCCCGAGCACAAAATTCGGAATCGAGATGCCCACCATCGACAGCGCCGTGCAGGCATAGTCAATCCACGAGTTTTGCCGCAGCGCGGCGAGCGTGCCCGTCGTGATCCCCACAGCCAGCGCGAGCAGGTAAGCGCACAAACCCAACGTCGCCGAAACCGGAAAGGCTCGCCAGATAATCTGATTCACCGACTGGCCTTCGTACTTTAACGAAGTGCCCAGGTCGCCGTGGCCAAAATTGCGAAAGACCTTCCAGTACTGCACGTACCACGGTTTGTCCATGCCATACTTTTCGCGCAGGTTCTTTTCGACTGCCGGAGCCAGCTTCCTTTCGCCGAGATAGAAGTTGCCGGGAGCCAAGCGAATCAATCCCCACGTGATCGAGACAATGATGAAGAGCATCGGAATAATGATGACGACGCGGCGGATAATGAAACGAAGCATGGGTTAGAAAGGAATCTTGGATAACACGCGTTCAGAGTACCGACTTTAGTCGGTGTTCATCAAAAAGAGCCCAACTAAAGTTGGTACTCTATGCACCTCTTACTCAGTCATCTTTGGCATTGCGTAATCCCACTTCGAGGTGTCGCGTTCAAGGTAAATCCATTTCCAGGCATGCAGCGCCATCGGGTTTGGATACATCCCCTTGACGTAGGGCTTCTTCAACCAGCGCGTGCTGCCCGCAGTCGTCGGAATCACCGGCTGCGCCTCAAGCAAGATGGCCTCTGCCTGTGCCAGCAACTCGTACCGCTTATGATGGTCGACCGTGCGATTGGCTTCGTCCAGCAGGGCGGCGTATTTCGGATCCCACCAGCCAGTCCCATTGTTCCCGCCGGGCGTGTAGAACAGACCGAGAAATGTAAACGGGTCCATGTAATCTGCTCCCCATCCAGTGCGCGACACGCCCTTGTAATCCAGGTTGACGTGCGCCGCAAAGAACGTCTTCGCTTCCATGACCCGGATTTGAATGGTCACGCCGAGGTTCTGCTTCCACTGCGCTTGAATGAACTCGCCATATGAAAGATTGTTTGCGTCCGGATTGGTAATCAGCTCGATTTCGCTCGCCGCAAACTTTTGCGGATCAAAATTGCCCGCTGCGTCGCGATAACCAGCTTCGGCAAGTAAGTGTTTTGCCTTCTCGGGATCGAACGGATCGCCTTTCGGTTGGGGATAGTCAGCAAAGATTCCGTCGGGCGTCATGGCGGTCAATGGCTTGACGTGGCGCCAGTCAGCCAGCGCTTGCTTGTTTATCGACATGTTCAGGGCTTTGCGCACGCGCACGTCGCTGGTCGGCGCTTTAGTCGTATTGAAGAGATAATAATCGATCGCGGCTTC
>DATGVD010000321.1:0-2740 GCA_035300785.1 Pyrinomonadaceae bacterium
CTTTACAGCAGGACGAGACGCGCAATCGACAGATACTTGAGCGTATCCCGGCGGCTCGTTGGGGCGAGCCTGCGGACCTCGCGGGCGCAGCCGTCTTTCTCGCTTCCTCGGCGAGTGACTACGTAAACGGACACGTGCTCGTCGTTGACGGAGGCTGGATGGGCAGATGAATCGGCGGTTTGAAGTCCTTTTGTTTTGATGGCAGCACCGGATCCACGAAATCAGACGAAGCGTCACGAAGCACGAGCCTTTGTTCGTGCGGTTTCGTGTGACTTCGTGGATCGTGCTTTTCGCCTTAGCCAAAGGATGGTGGCCTCATTAACCATCCTGTTGGTGCTTGCTCTGTTGCTGGTGTTAACTACTCCCATCTATTCCGCAGCACAAATTCAACCAGCTATTTCCCGGAGCGTTAGATCGGCAGAACTGGATGCGGAGGTAAAAGAGTTTCTCAGCAAAGAACTCGCGCTGCATCTCGCCGATATCAAGTCCTACGACCCGCCGCCTGACAAAGTGCTGGGCGGCGGCGCCACCGGCGAATACACCTGGGGCACTTTCATGAACGCGCTGGGCGCCTATGCCGCGCTTTCGCAAAACCAGAGGCTGGCCGATCGTGAACTGGCTCGTGAAGTCGGAAGGATCGGCTTGCTTGAATATCGTCTCGGCGGCACTCGTTTTTCGCAGCTCTATGGAGTTTCGGCGTTGAGGTTTTTCGGGCGAGACTTGAATTCGAATCCGGTCTGGCAGGGGCTGAACGAAGAAGAGCGGCAGGCCTGGCGAAAGTTTTTGGATGTTTCAGCTTTTTACGATCCGAAGACACGGCAGGTCATCAATCTGCCGGAGAATTATCTCGGCGTGGCCGCGCGAATCGCGGCTGTCAGCTATCAACTCGGTCTGTTGAAAGATCGCGCTCTGCTCGAGAGCGTGATCGGGCGCGCCGCTCGCCCCTTTAATAATGGCGGGATTTTTTCCGACGACGCGCCGCCGACAGGCAGATTCGATCGCTACTCAAACGAGTACGCGCGTTTTGTTTGGGAAGCCGCCGCAGCCGCCGGCCGACCGGACATTCTCGAAGTCGTGCGGCCATCGCTGAAAGAGCAGATGCGCCTTTGGTGGGACCTGATTTTGCCGGACGGCTATGGCTACGCGTGTGGCCGCAGCATGGGCGTAGTCAGTTATGAACACACGATGGAGATCGTCGGCTTTCTCGCGCGCCATCCAGAGTTTCGTCCGGCGCCGCTCGAACAATTGGCCGGCGCGTACTACCAGGCCTGGCGTTGGCTGCGGCACGATTACAACGATAAGACGCATATGCTTTCGGTGTTCGCGTTTGGGCGCGGGAATTATGCCTACATTAATCGCGAACGCGAATGGCAGCAGACCACAAGCTTTCTGGGCAAGGCCGCATTGGCGCATACGCTGTTCATGGAAGCGGTCAACCGCGAAAACGTAAGGGAGTTTTCGCCGGAGATAGTTCGGTCCGATCTCACGCGATTCGAATTCTTTCGTCGGGGCGACCGCCCGGCGGGCGTTTGGCTGGTTCGTCAGGGATCGATTTACTTCTCGTTACCGATTACCACCGGCACCAAGCCGGGCGTCGCCGACTACCTGCCGGCGCCGCATGGCTTGCCTGGCTTTGCGAATCCTGTCGAGCAGATTTACCCATCGCTCGTGCCATTTCTCGAACTCGTTGACGGACGAGTGTTGGTAGCGGGCGACTGCGCCGATGAAGTTTATCCGGGTGCTGACGGAAAATCGTTGCGGGCAATCTGGCGACGTTGGGCGGTTATCGGCAGCAAAGCCGGCCAACTCGCCGATCCGCACATCACCGCTGAGGTCACGTGGGGTTTAGAAGGAAAGACACTCACGCGTGACGAAACTTTGAAATCAACTGAGGCAGTAACCTTGAAGCGTTGGTGGATCGCAGTGCCAACCACCGCGGCAACTGGTCAAGTGGAGTTCAAGCAAGGACAGCGTTGGGATCGAATGAACCTCGGTGAGGCTACTCTTTCAATCGCCGCCGCCGCAGATTGGCCATTGATGATTTCAGTGAAAGCAACGGGCGATGGCCCACTTGGCCGGGGTGCGCGCGGTCCACTCCCGCTGCATCTGATTTACGAATCCCACGATCTGCAATTGAAGCCGGATAAGCCAGCGCACTGGCGTCTTACTCTAAGGATGGAGTAAACCGCGCAAATTTAATTTACCTGGCTCAGCTGAGCCGGGGTCGAGCAGCCCGGAGGGCTGCAAGACAGTAGCCGGTGGTCGCAGACCACCGGAACTCGATCTATTTGATCGTCAGCACCCTGAAAGGGTGCGAGACGTTATGGTCTCGCGAAGACAAGAGCTGGCACCCCTTGAGGGTGCGAACCGGTTAATCCGCTTCCGGAGGTCTTCGCTTCGCTCCGACCTCCGGCTACTTTCTAACAACCCTCCGGGTTGCAAGTACGTCTGCTTCATCTCTAATCGAGAAACAATGTGATTTGGCTTAGGCGAGCGATGTATTTTTATTGTCTTAGTCTAGTTTGGAGCAACCAGGTAGAGGTCTCGTCCGGCGCGTTCGACTACCAGCGTATCCGGATCGCTTTCATAATCCTCGCGACGAAACTTTCTATGATCCATGAATCCGAGGTGTACGCGCCGGCAAGTCTCTTCATCCAGGGCTGAGGCCATCGTAATGCGATAGCGCGGAACGACGCGACCTGAATCGTCCCTCTGTCCGGCGTACGAGACATGGGCCAGA
>DATGVD010000322.1:0-5201 GCA_035300785.1 Pyrinomonadaceae bacterium
TGGCCCGGAACCACCGAACACTGTGCGGATTATTCGTAGTCGGGGAATTGCGGCTGGTAACCGAGAGGCCGAGAAATCGGATTCTCTGCAAGCACTGCGAGACACTGGCGCAGCCGGTTCATAAGCCAAAGGCTTGAAGGCGAGCCGGCGAGAATCGGACGTTGCCCAAAAAGTAGTGTGGTAGGAAAAGACGACTAATTACTGGGAGCGCGGGCGCCCTCGCCCGCACAGCGTGCGCAGCACGCTCAATCTCAGCCTTCTTTACGCTATAGGTGTTTCGCGCTTCGCGCTCATAGCGGGCGAGGGCGCCCGCGTTCCCAGTACTAACCGGCTCGTCCAGATTGGATCGACTTTTTGGGCAAAGCCATCGCGCGCAGACTTCGTGCTAAGCGTCGGCCGTCTCAAACATCTTCGGTCCAAAGGCGAGCACGCCAAAAAACAAGAAGAAAACTCCGTAGCTGGCCGAGGTGAGCGAAAGCGTTCCCGTCTGAATTATCGTAAGCGTGGCCACGCAAACGACCAGGAACGCCTGCACGATCGCACAGTCTCTGAGCCACGTCTCGCGCCGGAGCTTGATGCTCCGCCACGCCAGAGCCATCGCGATGCAACCGCCCAACGCCGGCACGACCAGCCCGGCAAACGGCAGGATGGTTTGAAACTCTGCTACTTTGTGCGCTTGAGCGTGCAGCGGCGTAAAATCCGCCGGGTCGTAGAGCCAAAACGGAATCGTCACCGCCGCGAAAGCAGCACCGGCCCCGGCAACATAGTTCAATGCCGCGCGCCAGCCGGCTTTGATCGTCAAGGCCGCAAACAGTTGCGGGATCACGAGCAGGAAATTGGCGCGTGAAGATAATCCAACCCCCACAAGCAGAGCCGCCAGGACTCTTTTCCATGCCGGCACATCGGAGCTCGACACCCATCTCACCGTGAGCAGCATGAAAAGTAAGACATAGATGCTGTTTGCGAGGTCATCGCCTCCCGTAACCACATAATTAATGACGACCGGACTGAAGAGCAAAACAATCCAGATGAGAATCAGTCCGCCGCGCCAACTCTGCTGTAATCGCGAAACGGCAAAGAAGAAAACCCCAAACCAGAAAAGATTCTGATACGCGCTGTTGCCGAGCAAAACGAACGGCGCCGCCAGCAGGATCGCTCCTGGAAAATTCGCGATCGAGTTCTGCAGATAGGTTTGGACATAGTAGGGATAACGTCCGTGCAAAAGCTCGCCGACGGCCAGGTTCAGCGCATCATCAGCGTCCGACCCCCGTCCCGCCACGTGCACATTGGCCCTGGGGAATACGAGGGCGAAGACAGCGATCAGCGCGACGAAGGTTACCGCCGCAAGGAACTGCGCCTGCCGTTCCGACAATCGTGAGAGAACAAGTTCGAGCAGGTAACGAAAAACCAGCCACAGAATCGCCGTAGCCGCGACCAGATAGATCAGCAGGCCAATGTTGCCAAAGTATTTTTGGATTACTCCGCAGGAAGGAATGACCAGACAGAACGCCAGCCCGGCAAACGTGCGGACTTTGCCGGAAGTATCACGAACGAATTGTCGTTGATGACTAGCTGGTTGATCCATCTAGCGATTGTCGCGGGGCTTCGGTTTCGGGGATCGCTGCTCGCACTCAGTCAAGCTTTGGCAACTTCAATTCGCCGGTGAGCAAATCCGGACGCGCGCGCTCCATGTCTGCGGCGGTAGTAACGGTGGTGGGGCGCACTCGTTGTTCGGCCTTAGCCTCCGCCTCAACGACTGCTTCTTCAAAAACCTCGGCGATGGATTCCCGGCCGCGGTGCTCCAGCCAGTTGCGGTAGGTGACCGTGATAATCGCAATCACCGGAATAGCCAGAAAAATTCCGGCAACCCCGGCTATTTCGGCGCCGGCAAGAATCGCCAGGATCACGGCGAGTGGATGAAGGTGAATTCCCACGCCGATAATGCGTGGATAGATCATGTAGTCCTGGACGACGCGCATCACCCCGAGAAAGGCAAGCACCACCAGGGCCATAACCCAACCAGAGTGCAGCAACGCCAACAGCACCGCCAGAATTGCCACTGTTAGCGGACCGACCAGCGGCACGAATTCCAGCATTCCCGACATTATCCCCAGCACGAGCGGGCTGGGTAATCCGATCAGCGCAAACCCGAGACTGGAGACGGCGCCAATCAAAAGACAGGCCGTCAGTTGCGCGCGAATGTAAGCCGCCAGCGTGCTGTTCACGTCCTGAAAAAATTCGTCACCGCGCCAGCGAATTCGTCCGCGCGGCAGCATCGCCAGCGCCGAACGGCGAAAGGCATCGGCATCCTTTAAGAAGAAGAAACTCAGGATCGGTATCAGCACCAGCCAGGGAAGATAAATGATCAAGCCGAGCATTCGTTCAAATGCCGCGCTGGCGATGGTTCCACCTTGAGAAATCAAACCCAGAAACGTGTCGTTAACCGCTTTGACGACGCCCTCAGGCATGCGGTGCTGTTTGAAGTATTGATTCAGCCGGCCGGTGTAACCGCTAATCGCCTGGTAGTAAGCGGTAGCCTGCTGCTTGAATTCGGGAAATTGAGCCGCGAGTTGCGGAGCCAGAAAATAGATCGCCAGGCCAATCCCAACGAACAGCACTACGTAAACAATCGCGATTGCCAGCGCCCGCGGCATCATTCGTTCGCGTCCGCCAATGCGAAACGGACGCTGGACCAGATCGACGAGTGGCGCCACGAGGTAGGCAAAGAAGATCGAAAGAACGACCAGCAGGATAACGGTCGTGAGCTTATAGAGCACCCACAGCAGTGCCAATGCTGCCAGGAGAATGACCAGAATGCGCAGGACCGCGCGCGTCTGTAGCATCGCGACTTGCGGGTTCTCTTTTTCTGCGGAGGGTCGGCTGCCGGATGACATATTGTCTTATCGTTTGATGAACTCTAAAACCATTTTCCATTCATCATTTAACATCGGATTTGTCTCGCGTTGCTTCGGGTGATTTCGTGGGTCGTGCCCCGGGGCTCAGAAAGGAAAGACGATCCACGAATTCACACGAACAGACACGAAGCACAAATGACTAATGATCAATGGAAAATGATCTAGTAATCATCATCATCGTAATCGTCGTCGGATTCGGTCATCTTGATCAGGGCCTCTTCCCAGATCAGGCCGCGCCATTCGTCGGTCGAGCCCAGAAGCTGCAACGCTGCCTGCGGGTGCGCCGGATTGCGCTCAATGCGCAACACCTCAGCCACTACGCGCAGTTTCTCGCCATCATCGCCCAGCACCAGTAGGTTGACCCGGCTGCCGACGGGCGGTAGATCGCGTTGCAGGTGGATCAAGGTTCCTTCGGGGCCGACGTTCTCCGTCTCACCCTCGGAAACGATATGCACACCGTCGCTGGTGTCCCACTCGGCACGCACCGGAAACGCCGCTACGTAACGCGGGCCGGAACGGCTCTCCGTAAATGGACTCTGGGGCATGAACATAAACTCCTCGTTTCTGAGTCTGAGGGCAACCCGCACATGATACAAGGAAAAAGGGAATTCGCAGAGGGGTTTCGAGGGTTTCCCTGCAAGCTCTCCCTTCTCCCGTTGGGAGAAGGGCCGGGGAAGAGGGTTATAGCGCGAATGAAGCTCGCATTCTTAAAGCCCTCTCCCTAACCCTCTCCCAGAGGGAGAGGGAACTCAATCACAGTTGAGTGCCTCGACACCGGGGCTACTCTTCTTCAGTCCTCAGTTTCTCCAGCACCGAAAAATCTTCGAGCGTCGTCACATCGCCCGCGACCGAGCCGCTGGTAGCGATCTCGCGCAGCAGACGCCGCATGATCTTCCCTGAACGTGTTTTTGGCAGCATGTCAGCAAAGCGAATCTCATCGGGCCGCGCGAGCGCGCCAATTTCTTTCGCGACATGCTGGCGCAATTCTTCCTTCAGCAAATCTGTCGGCGTGCGTCCGCCTTCCAACGTGACGAATGCGATAATCGCCGAGCCTTTCAGATCATCAGGCCGCGCAACCACTGCGGATTCGGCCACCGCTTCGTGTGAAACCAGCGCACTCTCGATCTCCGCCGTGCCCAGACGATGGCCCGCGACATTGATTACATCGTCGATGCGCCCCATGATCCAGAAATAGCCGTCCTGATCCTTGCGCGCGCCGTCGCCGGCAAAATACACGCCTTCGATTTGCGACCAGTACTGCTCGCGATAGCGCTGGTCGTCGCCATAGATCGTGCGGAGCATCCCCGGCCAGGGCTTCTTGATGACCAGGTATCCGCCTTCATTTGCGCCGACAGGTTTTCCATCGCGCGTCATCACGTCAGCTTCGATTCCGGGAAAAGGCTTCGTTGCGGTGCCCGGCTTGGTCGGGGTGGCGCCTGGCAGCGGCGTGATCATGATCCCGCCGGTTTCCGTCTGCCACCACGTGTCGACGATCGGGCAGCGCTCACGGCCTATGATGCGGTGATACCACATCCATGCTTCGGGATTGATCGGCTCACCAACCGTACCCAGCAAGCGCAAACTCGAAAGATCATGTTTCAAAGGCCACTGCTCGCCCCACTTGATGAACGCGCGAATCGCCGTCGGCGCGGTGTAGAGAATGTTCACCTTGTGTTGCTCGATGATGCACCAGAAGCGATCCGGCTCGGGCCAGTTGGGCGCGCCTTCATACATCAACGCGGTCGCGCCGTTCGATAGCGGGCCGTAAACAACGTAACTGTGTCCGGTTACCCAGCCGATGTCGGCCGTGCACCAGTAAATGTCTTCGTCCTTTAGATCGAAAATCCATTTGGTGGTGAGGTGAGCCTGCAAGAGATAGCCGCCGGTCGTGTGCAGAATGCCTTTCGGTTTTCCCGTTGTACCTGAAGTGTAGAGAATAAAAAGCGGGTGTTCGCTGTCGAGTTCTTCCGCCGGACAGTTTGCGTCGACCATCTCGGTCAGTTCATGCCACCAGTGATCGCGGCCCGATTCTATGTGAATCTGGCTGCCGGTTCGTCGCACCACGATGCACGTTTGAACTGAAGGCGTTTCTTTCAGCGCTTCATCGACGGCCGGCTTCAGTTTCACTTCTTTGCCGCGGCGCCACCCGCCGTCGGCGGTGACCACCAGCTTGCACTGCGCGTCGTTGATGCGATCGACCAGCGCGGTGCTGGAAAAGCCCCCGAACACGACCGAGTGCGTGGCGCCGATGCGCGCACATGCCAGCATCGAAATCGCCAACTCCGG
>DATGVD010000323.1:0-5270 GCA_035300785.1 Pyrinomonadaceae bacterium
CAGCGCGGCGCGCACGGCGATCTCTTTTTGCCTCGACGCGCCGCGAGACAACTGGAGATTCGCCACGTTGGCGCAGGCAATCAGTAGCACAAAGCCGACTGCGCCCATTAACACCAGCAACGCCAGCCGAATCTCGCCGGCGAATTGTTGACGCAACGGAACCACGTTGACGCCATAGCCGCTGTTGAATTCTTTGTACTGCTCGGCAAGACGGCCTCCGATGGCGTCCATTTCACCGCGCGCCTGCTCCAGAGTGACCCCGAGTTTGAGCCGCCCGACGGCCGAGGCAAAGCGTCCACGGAACTGGCGCAATTCGTTATTAATGGCCCATGGCCTCCACAGTTCCGCCGCATGGCCGGTCTGCGAATTCTTAGTGACGTGCCATTTGATATCGGGCGGCAATACACCGATGACGGTGTGTTCCGTGGCGTTGAGAACTATCTTACGGCCAATAATGTTCGGGTCGCTGCCAAACCGGCGTTGCCACAAACCAGCGCTGATGACGACTACGTTATTCCGCCCCGGCTGACCATCTTCCGGTGTGAACGTGCGGCCCCGCATGGCATTCACACCCAGGACGGTAAACAAATTGTCGGTGCATGTCTGCGAGGGAATCTCTTCCGGCTCGCCATCGCTGGTGAGATTGCTGCGAGTATCGGTAAACGCAGCGAGGCCTTCAAAGACTTTGTTCTGGTCTTGCCAATCAAAGAAGTTGGCCGGACTGATCGTATTCTGCTCGGTGCGCTGGTTCTTCTCCCACAGGATCACCAGGCGGTCGGCATCGCGATATGGGAGCGAACGAAGCAACACTGCATTGACGACGCTGAAGATTGCCGTGTTGGCTCCGATGCCGAGAGCGAGCGTGAGGACGGCAATGGCCGTGAACCCCGGCTGCTTAAGCAAGCTTCGTATGCCGTAACGAATGTCTTGAACGAGTGATTGCATAGCGTCACCTCATCAAAAGTTCTCGCCGCAAGCAGTAATCCTATAGCCAACGAACTTCAGTTTGTCGTGTGATCGTGGCACCAACCGCCTGCGCACCTTCCTCACTCGTACCGCAGCGCCGCCAACGGATCGACTTTCGTTGCGCGGCGCGCGGGAATGTAACTGGCTATGATCGTGATGACCGCAAGCAATGCCGCCACCGCGATCAGCGTTAGCGGATCAGTAGGGCCCACACCATAAATCAGATCCTTCATTAAGCGCGTCAGCAGGAGCGATGCAAGCAACCCCAGGCCTACTCCGATCAACGACAGCAGCAAAGCCTTGCCAAGGACCAGTCTCAGCACGTTTGCTGTCTGCGCGCCAAGCGCCATACGAATGCCAAACTCATGTGTTCGTTGTGTGACCAGGAAAGAGACGACGCCATAGATGCCGATCGCCGCCAGTAATAACCCGAGTCCCGCGAACGACCCGAGCAGCAAAGTATTGAAACGCGGCTCAGAGAGTCTGCGCGCCAGCAGTTCGTTGCCCGTTGCCACCTGAGTCAACGGCTGATCAGCGTCCAGATTGCGAACGATCTCGCGCATCGTGGTCACATAAGCTGATGGCGCCGCGCTCGTCCGCACCATCAGCGCCATGGGACTCCATCCCTCACGTTCAGATTGATAGTAGGGAACATACACAGCAGGTCCCGGCTGCTGATTGAGTGGTCCATCCTTAACGTCATGGGCGACGCCCACGATCATGCGGCGCTTGAAGGGCTGTGACGGCTGACCTGGTGGCGGCGTCGGCAGAAGATTCTCAGGCGGCCCCATCCAAATTCGTTTGCCGACGGGATCTTCGTTGGCAAAAAACCGCTGCGCAATCGTTTCACTTATGATCGCCACCTGTAACGCGCTTTCAGTGTCCTGCGCATTGAACTCGCGCCCGCTGATCAACTTGATACCGGCCGTGCGGAAATAGTCAGGACTAACCAACACGAAATCCACGTTCGGAACTTGAGATAGCGAAGACGCGAGCGGCCGGCCTTCGACGCTGAAGTTCTTGCCCCAGCCCGTGCCAAATCCAAGCGGCAACCGCGAACCGGCTGCGGCGCTTTGCACGCCGGCCACGCCGCGAACGCGTTCCAGCAACCGCTCGTAGAAATTCAAGGCCGAGGCATCGTTGGGATATTTTGCTCCTGCTAACGGCAAACGCATGGTCAGGAGATTACCCGGCGCAAACCCGGCATCCGTCCGATTGAGATTGAGAAGCGTCCTGATCATCAGGCCGGCGCCCACGAGCAGCACCAGGGCCAGGGCGATCTCGGCGGTTACCAGCACGCTCCGGGCTCTGTTCCGTCTTCGTCCGGCGGTCATGCTGCGGCCACCTTCGGTCAAGCGTTCGCGCATCTCAAGGTCGCGAGCGCCCAGCGCCGGCAGGATGCCGAAGAACAAAACACTCAGCAGTGAAACTCCGGCAGCGAAGGTCAGAACATGCCAGTCCAACACGATCGGGTTCTGTTTTGGCAGTGTTGGCGGCAAGAGCGGTCTAATCAGACTCAGGATCCAATACGCAATTGCAATTCCCGTCACGCCGCCGACCAGACCAAGCGGCAAGGCTTCCATGATCAATTGACGAATCAAGCGCATCCGGCCTGCGCCCAGACTCGCGCGAATCGCCAGCTCTCTTTCGCGCGCCGCCGTGCGCGCCAGCAGCAGGTTGGCAATGTTCGCGCAGGCCACAAGCAGCACAAAACCTACTCCGGCTAAGAGCACGAGCAAGGCCCGACGCGAATCGCCGACGAGTTGTTCCTGAAGCAAGACAGTAAGCGCAAGCTGGCCCTGATTTCCCTTGAATTGGCTTTCCAGCGCCGCGTCGAGTCGATTCATGTCGGCGCGTGCCTGATCGATCGTCACTCCAGGTTTAAGCCGTCCGACCAATTGGACGAAATGATTGTTGCGACTGTCCATGGTGTCGTCAGGCGGAAACGAGATCGGCGCCCACAAATCAACCTGCGGCCGATTGTCAAAGAAAGGCATGCCTTCGGGCATGACGCCCCGAACGAGGCACGGTCTGCCACTGATGTTGATCTGGCGGCCGACAATGTTTGCGTCGCCGCCGAATTGCCTTTGCCACAAGCCATAGCTCAACAGCACGACGCGATGCTGACCCCACTTCTCGTCTTCGGGAAGGAAGTTCTGGCCCAGAATCGGAGCGACGTGCAAGACGGGAAACAGATTCGCGGTAATCCGCGCGCCCTGAACCCGCTCGGGCGTCTGATTGGCAACCGAAAGGTTTACATCGCCGTAGAAAAAACCGGCGAGGCCCTCAAGAGTCTGGTTCTGATCGCGATAAACGCGATAGTCAGGAAGGGCGCTGCCGGACCTGGGAATTCCCTGCGACGGCCAGGCAGAGAAAAGCATGACCAGCCGATCCGATTGCGGATAAGGAAGCGGACGTAGCAACACCGCGTTGACTACGGAAAAGATCGCAGCGTTAGCCCCAATGCCAAGCGCCAACGTCAGGACCACAACGAGCGAAAAAATGGGGTTTCTGATTGCAATCCGAAAACCATAGCTAAGGTCCTGCCAAAGCGTCGCCATATCACACCTCCGGTTGTAAAAGTGTTCGGTGTCCCTCACTCGTACCGCAGCGCCACCAGCGGATCGACTTTCGTTGCCCGGCGCGCCGGGATGTATGAAGCGACCAGCGCGATGAAACCCAACAACAGCGGCACGCCGGCGAACGTCAGCGGGTCGGTCGCCCCCACGCCGTAAAGGAATCCGACTATCACGCGCGTCGCGGCGAATGCCAGCAGCAATCCCAGCGCGAGTCCGACCGCGATGACGAACAGCCCTTCGCCCAACACGAGTCTCAGTACATCCTTTTCCTTCGCGCCGAGCGCCATCCTCACGCCGATCTCACGCGTGCGTTGCGCCACTGAGTAAGAGACGACTCCGTAAATCCCAATCGCGGCGAGTAGCAATGCCAGCACACCAAAGCCGCCCAGCGTCCACGCGGCGACCCGCGAGGGAAACAGCGACAGGTCTAATTGATCGCGTAACGTCTTTACGTCTGCCACTGGAAGGTTCGCGTCGAGCGCGCGGATTTGTTCACGCACCGCGGCGGCGACGGACTGCGGCTCGCCCTTCGCGCGGACTACGAGAGTCATCTTCGGATCGTAGGACTGCAGCAGCGGCCGATAGATGTACGGGTGGGGCAATTCACCGAGTGACCGGTACTTGCCGTCGCGGGCCACGCCGATGACTTCAAGAAACGGCCCCTCTGGCCCGCTTACGCTAACGCGCTTGCCCAGAGCATCCTCACCCGGCCAGAGCGTAGCGGCCAGCGTCTGGTTGAGTGCAACAACTCCGGGCGCACCTTTACGATCCGTTTCTGAGAAATCGCGCCCGCGCACAAGCGGCGTTTCCATCGTCTTGAAATAATTCGGGCCCACCACATTGAAGCCGGTGCTGATGCCTTCATCTCTTCGCTTGTCGCGACTGCCTTCTTTGAAAACGTGAAACTGCGCAAAAGAGAAACCGAGTTGCGCGAATCTCACCAGGCTCGCGCGCTCGACACCCGGCTGGGCTTCGACCCGAGCGAGCAAATTGCGGTAGAAGTTCTCGCCTTCAAATTCCTTGTAGCGCAACAGCCCCAGATTGATTGGTACCGTCAGGGCGCGATCGACGCGGAAGCCCGGGTCAATTGTGTTCGCGCTTTGCAGCGAGCGGATGAAGAGGCCGGCGCCGACCAGCAGTACCACCGACAGCGTGACCTGCGCCGTTACGAACACAGCGCGCAGGCGCGAGCGACGCGAACCCGCGCGCTGCGCGTCTTCGCTCTTGAGGGCCATGACGATGTCCAGCCGCGAAGCCTGCAGCGCCGGCGCCAGTCCGAAGACGATGCCGGTGATGACTGAAACTCCTAAGGTGAATGCAAGTACACGCCAGTCTATTCCGAGATCGAGCGAGGCGAGCGGCGTAGTCTGCAGGTAAGAGATCAGACGCTGATTCGCCCACAGCGCGAGCAGCAAGCCCAGAGCGCCGCCGGCAACGCCCAGCAGAATGCTTTCCGTCAGCCACTGACGAACCAAACGAGGACGGGTTGCTCCGAGGGCCTGGCGGATGGCAGTTTCGCGTCGCCGGACGGCGGCGCGGGCCAGAAGCAGGCTGGCTAAATTCGCACACGCGATCAGAAGGACGAGCGCAACCACGACTATTACGATCCCCGCCAGCGGCAACGCTTCCTCTCGATCCCGCGGGTCCATGCCGCCGTTCATGGATAGAAGTTGAACGCTGCGCAGCGTCTCGGCGCTCACTTTGCCGCGATAAGCCTCGGCCACA
>DATGVD010000324.1:0-4676 GCA_035300785.1 Pyrinomonadaceae bacterium
GAGTAGGTGTTGGTGTCGCGCAGCCGGCGGTCGTCACTCCGACTGTGACTGTGGCGAGCGTCAGTGGCGACTTACCTGAAAGATCTTGAAGGTAAAAAATGGTCCCGTCACTTACAGATTTGCTGGTAGTCGCCTTTCCACTCGCCCCGCTGGCAAGCAGGACACCACTGGGGGAACCAACACGCACCTCAACGTTGATTGTCCCGGAGGAACTCCACGAGAGCGTGGTGATCCCAAGTCCGGAGCCATCGCAGACCTGAATTGGGTTGGGACTAGCTGTGATAAAACCGGTACCTGCGAGATTGGCGGCGACCAGAAAAGCAGACAACGAATGGCTGCCGGTAGCAGCCATTTCTTCAAACCTGTTGGCATGATTCATCCGCCGGGTATCGAGAAACGTAGCGAGCATCGAAGAGGAATCGAATGCAGCATCGAATGCTGGTGCGCCGCGTCTTAAACTGTTTTTGAGTTTGGAGGAGAAATGGGCTGGAGCGTTCGACCCTGTAGGCTGTGTCTTTTGCGCGACCTCATGGCCAGGAAGATTGGGAGAAGTTTTCGTTGCGACATTTGAGGTGCGTCGCGCCACATTACCACCCGGCGCAGATGAGCGACCCCAAAAACTGGAGGTTGCAAGCAGCGTGCAGCATGCAACCAGACAGATCATGCGAACGAACGGGAGAGATATAGCGGGAAGTGACTGACTCATACTGTCTGATACTCCTCTAGCAGTTCGCTCTTGATTTAAGGTTCTATAAGATAGTTCACAACGCCTTTGGCGGTTGTCGGAATCGACAACCCGGTTCTAAGATAAGACCCTCGGACTTCGATGAGCTCTCCCGACTTACAATTTCTTCGACCGCGACAGAGTGCTATAGAGGGGTCGGGAAAGTCCTTAGCAGACTCTGAATCTTTTATTAATTAATTCCGAACGGGCGTATGAGCAGACCGACCAATCTTCTTTACAAGTTCGGCCTTTTCCTTCTCGACACTACAGAGCAAGTCCTGCTGCGCGAGGGACGGCCCATTCCGCTCAAGCCGAAACTATTTGATCTGCTGCTGTTACTGGTCGAAAACAGCGGTCATGTACTTCATAAGAATGAGTTGATGGATAGGATTTGGCCCAACACCTCTGTTGAGGAAAGCAACCTCACTGTGAGTATCTTCGCGCTGAGGAAGGCCCTGGGGGATTGCCACAACAACCATTCATACATTGAGACGGTGCCGCGACGCGGCTATCGCTTCGTTGCCGATGTCATTGAGGTGCCGGATAGGGGTGCTGACTGGTTGGCAGGAAACCGTGCCCGGTTGAGCAGCAAAGATAGTGAAAGATTCGCGGCAGGTGCTGACGTAACGTGCCTCGCTGTTCTTCCTTTCAAACTTATAGGAGCGGTAACAGACAATGAATACCTGGGGCTGGGGCTGGCTGATGCCTTAATTACTAAGCTTACTAGTCTAAGACAGATCAGAGTTCGACCAACGAGTGCCGTGCGCGATTACACCGCCGCCGGAGACATTACTGTGGCGGGCCGAGAGCTAAAGGTCGACGCATTGCTGGATGGAAGCATTCAGCGGGCGCGTAAGCGAATCAGAGTGACCGCCCAACTGGTCGATGCGCGTGACGGCGCAACGTTGTGGGCTGAAAACTTCGACGAGAAACTCGTTGACATTTTTTCGCTGGAAGACTCTCTTTCGGATCAGGTTGTAAGAGCGCTCTCGCTCAAGTTAACAGGCGAGGAAAGAAAACACCTGGTCAAACGCCACACTGAGAGCACCGAAGCATATCAAGCATATTTGAAGGGCCGTTACTTCTGGAATAAGAGAACCGCAGAAGGTTTCAACAAAGGTGTCGAGTATTTTGAGCATGCAATTGCCTTAGATCCTAACTACGCGCTGGCCTACGTGGGGTTGGCTGACTGCTACCAATTGCTTGGTGGTTACTTTGCTCTTCCATCGCGTGAAGCTATTCCAAAAGCAAGGAAAGCATTACTTGAAGCCCTTCAGCTCGACGATACTTTGGCCGAAGCTCACGCGTCATTGGCGCATCTTAGAGCGCGTGAGTGGAATTGGTCAGATGCTGAGAAAGAATTTCACCGAGCTATTGAATTGAATCCGAATTACGTAACTGCCCATCATTGGTATTCCATATATTTGAAAGAGATGGGGCGTTTTGATGAAGCCTGGGCGGAGATCAAAATGGCCGAGCAGCTTGATCCCGTTTCGCTCAATATTAACACGAGCGTGGGGGCGCTCCTGTACCTTATGCGCGAATACGACCAGGCGCTCGAACAACTGCGGGCGACGCTTGAGTTGGACCCAGTCTATCCTTTCGCGCACTTCAACCTGGGAATGGTTTATGAAGCCAAGGAAATGTACCACGAAGCCATCAAACACTATCGGAAGACTCAGACAATCCTGGGGAAAAACCTGGAGTTGATGGCCTATCTGGCCCATGCCTACGCGCTGTCAGGCAGAAGAGGCGAAGCACAGAAGCTGCTGGACGAGTTAAAAAAACCCTCAGATCATGGCTATGAGTTACGCTATTACATCGCTGTCATCTATGTAGGCCTGGGAGAAAAAGATCAGGCGTTCGCCTGGCTCGAAGGGGCTTACAACGAGCGGGATGAGATGCTGGGAGTCCTCAAAGTCGATCCGATGCTGGATAGCTTACGTGCAGACCCGAGATTTACGAGTTTGCTGGAGCGTGTTGGACTTGATCCCTCGCAAAACTGAGGGCGAGAACTCTTTACTTGTCGCTGAAGACAGTACGGCGCCTTAGTTTTAATCTGAGACAGTCGGAGTAAGCACACTAAAGGCTCATACCACGGACACAAACGAGCGGCGATCGTTTAGGGTATGAACTGCCTGTGTTAAGCGAGGTTCAGCCTATTCAGCGATCGGGTGCAGGAACGTTCGTGCGAATTCAACAACCTCATGTCGGACGCTAATCAAGCCGCGCTATTACAGCGGCAATCTCAGCCGCGCTTCGCAACCACGTCGGAGAGAACGATTCTCGAGGGTCAATGTACCGCCGTGGGCCTCGGCGATCTGGCGCGAGAGGACCAGTCCGATGCCTGAGCCATCCGCTTTAGTCGTGAAGAATGGCACGAACAAGTTCGCAGTGCTGGCGAGTCCCGGTCCTTCGTCACGGACACACAATTCAAGCTGGCCGTTGTTCTGACTCCAGCCCAGCTCGACGGCGCCGTTTGTCTCGAGCGAAGCATCTACAGCGTTGCGTACCAGGTTGATCAGCAACTGCTCCAGTTGCACGCTATCACCCTGGATGGTCACTTCGGGACCAGAAAGGACCCTGACAGGCAGACGCGTCTCCAGGCTGGCAACCCGGCGCAAAAGCTCGCCAAGGTTTAGCGGCTCGAATCGCGGTTGCGGTAATCGCGCCAGCTGGGAATATGACTCGACAAAGCGGGCCAGCGAATCGGCGCGCGAGGAAATCACTTCGAGGCCCCGATGCATGTCATCGCCCAGGTCGGCCGGCCGGGGTTGGCGATCGAGCAAGTCCGCCAGACTACTCGCGACCGACTTGATTGGCGCCAAAGAGTTATTCAATTCGTGGCCTAGTACGCGCAACAGACGCTGCCATGCTGTTCTCTCTTCTTCGCGCAGCGTCTGACTTAGATCTGTTAGCACGAGCAACTGATGTTGCGCACCGCCTTCGCGAAAGGTGCTGCGCCGGATGTCCCAGCGACCGACGCCACCGGGAAAAACCATTTGCATGGTGTGCGGTCCGGCGCCGTCTTCTCGGTTCAAGCACGTGGCCAGTCCGAGCTCATCGCTGGTCCGATTGAGCAGCCGCTTGGCGGGCTGAGCCAGCAACTTCTCTCCTGCCCTGTTCACCAACCTCAAGCGCTGATTACCATCGAACGCGAACACTGCCACGTCAATCTCGCCCATCACGGTGCGCAAAAGTGCGGTGGCTTCGAGGGCGCCGAGTCGTTGCTGGCGCAATGTCTGTCCCAGGTCGTTCACTTCGAGCATGACCTCACCCAACGCGTCGCCGGTCGCCGCGCGCCGCCCGCGAATGGAATAGTCGCCTTCTCTGATGGCCGCCAAAATATTTGAAAGAGTTTGCAACGGCCGAACAATTCGCTGCTTGAGATTTGAAGCGATGCCCAACCATAATAGTACGAGCAGCAGATCGACAGTCCACTGCAAACGCATAGAGTAACTGTCGTACCACAAGAGAAACCCAACCAGAAAAACCGCAGGGAAACCAGCAGCGAGAGCCAGAAGCGTAATTCGTTTTTCGAATTTCAGCCGGCCGCCACGCTTCAACGCCGGGTCGAGGCTGGAAAAACCTGAAGAGTTCTTTGGCAGCTTGGCAGACATGCTCACGTAATTATGCTAGCCCAAATCATGTTCGACAAACCCTTTCGAGTGCGCTGACTTGTCAGCGCTTTGGTCGGTCGCGACTTGTCGCGACCACGTCTTAGTTGAGGCTCCTCAAAGTGCGGCGCCAAGCCGCCGCAGACCAAAGCGGCGACAAGTCGCCGCACTGCAAGGGGTTGAGCGCTTCCTGAAGTTCGTTGGACATTCAGTCTATGACAATTCGTACTTCTGCAAGCGGCGGTAGAGGGCGCTACGGCTGAGGCCGAGCGCTTCGGCGGCACGATTGGTGTTTCCACCAAAGCGGGCGAGGGCTTTGCGGATCAATAGACGCT
>DATGVD010000325.1:0-2793 GCA_035300785.1 Pyrinomonadaceae bacterium
TGCTACGATTCCTCAAGACAAGTAATTCTGAGTGAGACGCAAAGAACCAAAATCATACCTGGAGGCTGATTTGGGATGACTTACATCGTTGCTGAACCCTGTGTGAATTGTCGCTATACGGACTGCGCGCTGGTCTGCCCCGTGGACGCATTTCATCTTGACGACGACATGCTGGTGATTAATCCCGAAACCTGCATTGATTGCGATGCGTGCGTTCCCGAATGTCCGGTCGAAGCTGTCTTTGTTGAAGACAAGCTGCCGGCGGAATGGGCGAGCTATACGCAAATCAACGCCGATCGCGCGTTGAGCGGCTTGCCGACGATCAATGTCAGGCTCGATCCTTTATGCCAGTAAATTGGGGGATGCGCGATTGCAATTTCAAAAAGGCGCGGTGGCCGCAGCCAACGAAAGCGGCAGTCGCGCCTTCATAGTGTTCTCGGATTGCGTCAGAACCCGGAGCGGTAGCGACGGGATCATAAGCTCAACTAGCCTTTCTGAGCCGGTCGCTACCGCTCCCGGTTCTGACACTGAAAAACAGCAGATGAGAAAGAGCACAAAGCGTCTGTTGGGAGGGCTGGCCGTGGGAGCCGCCGCTGTTGGTACGATTGGAGCCGTATTGATGAAAACAAGAAGCGGCTCTGGCCGCAAACGTCGACGCGAATTGGCGGCACTGGAAAACACCTGGGCGCGGCCGGGGATGAAAGTCATCTTTCGCGCGGAAGTGATGCCCGGCCGCGAAACTTCCGAGCGAACGTTTCGCGTCGACACGCTGTTGCCCAGTGGACGAGTGTTGTTGGAAGGCGCGTCGGGCGAGCACGCGGAAAAAGAATTCGAGAGGATTAGACGCTAAGACCGTAAGAGCAGTTACCACTCATAAACCCGCCCTGTTTCCATCACACTCAGATTGTCGATTCCCAACGCCTTCAGTTCCTTGACCACGGTTTCGCGGTAAGCCGGTTTCAAATGCACCGCGAGAATCTCCAGGCCGTTGTGGTTGAGCTTGCCCAATTCCTTGCTTAGCATTTCCGGCGTCAGATGCTTTGACGCTTCGGCGAGTTGGCGCATCGAATTCGGAAACGAAGCTTCGATGAACAACGCATCGATCCGCGGGGCGCGGTTGATCATGGTCCAGAATTCTTCGGTCTCGGCGGTGTCCGAGCTGAACGCGACGATCGTCTTGCCGTCAGAAATCAGGAGGCCGACGGTCGGCACGATGTGATTGACCGGAGCCGCAGTTACGGTCAGATGAGCAATGCGAAATTCTTTGCCGGTAGCAAACGGCACGTATCGCATCACTGGTCCGCGCTCGTTTTTGAGGACGTCGAATCTCGGATAGACATTGTCGTTGAAGACATCTCGCTTGAGCAAATCGATGACTTCCTGGGTTGCGTGAATGCGGATTGGCTCTTCAACTTCCGCGAACAGATCGTCCACGTAAATCGGCAGGCTGGCGATGTGATCCATGTGCGGATGGGTGATGATCACGTCGCGCACCTTGCGGCGTTGCGCTTCCGTCAAAGCGATCCCGATGCTGCCGGCGTCAACCGTGACGCGTTCGTCGATTAGGAAGCAGGTCAACCGCTGCGCCGAAGTAGCGCGACCGCTGGCGTCGAACGAGCTGGGTAAGAGTTGAATATTCAAAGGTCGGTTTGATTTGGGATCCAAGCTCAGTTAGATCGCCCCAAGTATAAGCCAATCACAGTCAAACACGCGAACTTTTCTCTCCCACAAATCGCACTAGCGCGGCGGTCGCGGGGCACTACCGAGTTGCTGTTGCAAGGCTTGCAACATTTGCAGGTACTCGTCCTCGCGCGCTTGGGCCGTTTGCGGATTGCGTGCGAAGCCGCGGGTCACGCGACTGCGATGAAAAGCCAATTCGCTGGCAATCTGGTTGCGACGCATCCTGGCGCGCCACATCGAAAAGCCGCGCGTAGTTAGCGCTGTCCACGACATTCCCATGCGACCGCGAATCGTGCAGAGCTGCTCGTATTCCTTTGGCTCCAGCAGCCCGCGCTCGCAATCAACGTAAAGAAATCGGCGCACGATGCGGCCCTCGCGTCGCAGCGAAAAGAAGATCGTCATCAACGTGATAATGAACGCCGGGCCCATGATCAAAAAATACGCAGCGATAAATCCGGCGCCACCGCCGTAGGTAGCCGACCCATTCCAGGTCGCGTGCATTATGATTGCGAGCATGAAACCCAGCGCCGGCATCGTGACCTTGATGAAGCCGTTGTCGGACTGCCGGGACCAGCCAAGCCCGATGCCGGTCATGCTCGTGAACAGCGGATGAGAGAAGGGCGCAATCATGCCGCGGAGAATAAAAATGAATGTCAGGCTGCCCAGGCCGCCCTGGACGGCTCGACCGTAGTAAGCGATGTTCTCAGTCATCGCAAAACCGAGCCCGACCATGCCGGCGTAGATTATCCCGTCGATGATGCCGTCAAACTCGTCCCTCTTCCAGAAGAACAGAACGAAAAGAATTAAGGCCTTGGCGCTTTCTTCGACAATTGGCGCCGCGATCACCGCGCCAACGTTTTCGCCGATTTGCTGGTTGTTCGTCGCAACTGCCGCAAAAATCTCAATTCCCGTATTGAAAATGAAAGCGAAGAAGACCGCGACTGCCGCGCCCCAAAAGAAAGCCGTGGCCAGCATCCACAGAGGTTCGGATTCGTAGCGGTCTATCCAAAGGAGCAGCATTACATAAAGCGGCACCGGCAAGCAGGCGCAAATCAATCCAATCAGCAACTGTACGGGACCGGTTTCAGCGCCGATCAGCAGCAGCACAATCAA
>DATGVD010000326.1:0-9119 GCA_035300785.1 Pyrinomonadaceae bacterium
TTCACACGAAGGTTTTCAGGTTTGGAATGGCCCACCGTATCCGACAGGGTTTGACCCCTTGGACGCGATACGATATGCGGAATGGTACCGCAACGTATTGGCTCCTCATCAAGCCAAGGAAACGCTTGAGGTATTAAGGCGCGATTCAGACCGGCTGAACCTCGTAAAGAAGCTGGTTAGGGAGGAGTTTGCGAAGGCATTCGGTGACTGTGGGTGCTGTGCTGATTAGCGTGAACTTGAAGTCAGAATCAACTAGTGCCTAATTTGGAGCTTGAAAAATGAATCGGTTGAAGTGGAAGCCTAGCCTTGTAGTAGCTGCGTTTGTAGCAGGCGTCATCGCACTACTCTTTTACCCGTTCGAAACAACTGTTGTGCGGGAGTGGAAGCTCCAAGTTGTGGATGAAGCCGGGCATTCCGTTCAAGGAGTACCTGTCAGCGAGTCTTGGAGCGACTACACGATCGGCGCCGACGAACAGTCGGAAGTGCGGCTGAGCGACAATGAAGGCTACGTAGTCTTCCCACAGCGCGTCATCAAACGCAATCTGGTGAAGAGGCTCGGCGGGAAAACAATAAATATTATCAAGGTGCACGGCCATTCCGAGGGACCATCAGCCTACCTGCTCGTACGTGGACCCTACCAAGCTACCAGTGACGAACCTTACTACGTACCGGGCAGACCGCTGGCTTCTCAGATTGTTGTCCGCCCGCCATGGCGATCCGAGCGTTAGAAGAAGGCAAGGAGAACTGGCAATGCCAGCTGACTTCTTTGGCAACATGTATGATCTTCCAGGCGGCAAACGGGGATACTTCGCTTCTAGACCTTCTCCCGATCAAACGAAGTGTGGCTGCTAGACTCCGCGTGTTAGCGAAAGTGTCGACATGAGATCACCTGGGATTTCCGCTTGCAGAGCCTCTGTTAGCGCAGGGTTTGCCCTGCTCACAATGACCGCGACCTGGCTAGTGCTTGGGGAAGGATCACCCCTCAGATCATTCTTCTTGTATCACGTTACCATTCCAAACATCATTGGGAGGCTCCTGGTTGTCCCGTTTCTGCTGCTGACTGTCTTTCGGCCATCGTCCCCATGGGAAGAAATTGTTGGCTATGGCTCAGAGTTC
This sequence comes from Pyrinomonadaceae bacterium, assembly GCA_035300785.1. Classification (GTDB taxonomy): domain Bacteria; phylum Acidobacteriota; class Blastocatellia; order Pyrinomonadales; family Pyrinomonadaceae; genus UBA11740. The sequence continues at coordinate 1,117 of DATGVD010000326.1, forward strand.
GTCCAGTGGTTCGTGATTGGTTACCTGCTTTCGTTGATATTCTGTCGGGCGCGCTCTTAGACTCTACCTCTCTCACAGAACCGCGCACGAGAAGCATTTGCTCAGACCTTCGGAGACTGTGGATGTTGCTCCAATTAACGGGAAGGGATGTCGCCGGACAACTAGACCGTTGTACTCAGCGGGAGAAGGCGGGGAAAAAATGCGGAAGAAGCTATGGTTGCCGATTCTCGCAGTTTTACTGACCGGGCTGCTCTTCCCGTTCGAGACAACAATCGTACCGCCATGGAGAGTACAGGTTGTCGACAAGGCCGGCACTCCGCTTCGTGGGGTCACTGTGACCGAACACTGGAGTCACTCGTCGCTTGAGCACAACGGCCACGAAGCGGAAGCGACTACCGACGAAGGCGGATACGTTACATTTCCGGTTCGCACCATTAGAGCCTCACTCTTAGGGAGGATGATCGGGCCAATGCAAAATGTTCTCAAAACTGGCGTCCACGCTGGTTTTGGTCCGTCCGCGGACTTATCAGTTCCAGGTGATATCGCAGTTTATTCACCAGGCAAACCTCTTCCGAAGCAGATAGTTTTCGGTCGCGTGCTGTAGGCGTGGCACTCGACAGACGTAGAAATCATCGTGCTTGAGTGATTAGACGTTGTAGCGATTAGTCTTGAATCCGGCCCCAGGTTTAAGCAGGCAGGCGCAAGCGGAACATGAAAATGAGTGCGTTCAGATGGAAACCCGTCCTGGTGCTCGGGATAATATTGGCAATGATCGTTTACGCTGCTGCTTTACCCTCTCGAATCGACAGTTGTTCCTCAGTGGCGCGTGCGCGTCCTGGACGAGGCTGGCAATTCCGTAAGAGGTGTGCGTCTCAGCGAATCGTGGAGCGACTATTCTTTGGAGTCCCATGATCATACTGAAGACCTATCCACAGATGCCGATGGCTACGTGACCTTTCCGCGTAGAACAGTCAAAGCAAGTCTCTTGGTGCGAATCGCAAGGAAAGCGTTCATCGCAATAGTTCCACATCAAGGCGAAGGCCACCCCGCCGCTTACCTACTCGTCTTCGGTGACTACAGCACCGTGTCTGATGAACCTTATTACGTGCCCGGCAGGCCCTTAGCTGCGCAAATTGTCGTGGGCCTCCTCGCGCATCCCCTTAATCTCTCACAAAACCCTTGACGTGCTTTTCCCCCGGATGCTAGTTTCAGATCAGGGTGCTTGGCGATCCACGCCCGGTCAGGGCCAAGGGCCCTAATCCACAGCCTACTCACGAGATGCCTGCCCCCGGCATCGATGGCTACGAGACTTGGAAATCTATCGAAAAATGAACGGTTAGCCGGAATCCTTTGTGCTCTTCCGCCCCGTTCCTGAGGAAGCCGAGGCGCGCCGCTCGACACTTGAGGCGCGGAGACCACTATGACGAAACCTTTTCAATCAATTCGACAACTGTTCGGCAGAATGCTCGGCAACGACCCTGCCGGCGAGGACGCAGCCGCTCGCGAATATTCCACGCTGGGAATTGACGGCCCCGAAGCGCAACCTTCGGCGAACGGCCACGGTCACTCGAACGGATTCGCGGTTGAGAATTCAGAGCCGGACCTCGAGGTGCAGACGGCGGACACGCGCCGGCTGCCACAGGTTGCCCCTGAATTTCTCGGCAGTCAAAGCGGCGGCGCGAGCCAGTCTCGAGTCGCGCATGAAGAGGGCGCTGACGAATTCGGCGATGCGCCTCTTGATCTTGGTGACTTTAGTGGCGGCAAAGCGTTTGCCGGCGACGATCCGTTTCTGGATGTCCTCGACGAAACCGTGGCCCACGAAGAGTTCTTCATCGAAGCGACTCCGAACAGAGCAGCTCCCGCGGAAGAGTCGTCAGACGCAGTCGCGCCAGTTCCAGCTTTCGAAGAGAGCGAGCACTGGTCGGCCGCGTCAGAGAGTGCTCCGGCATCCAGCGCGAGCCCGGCTAATCTGTCTGACCTTTCTCCCGAAGCGATCGACGCGATTGCAAAGCGCGTGGTCGCGCAGCTCTCGGACAAGGTGGTGCGGGAAATCGCCTGGGAAGTCGTGCCCCAGTTATCGGAGTTGCTGATCAAACAGAAACTGAAGGAACAGAAATAGTCCACGTCCGCCTGCCATAGCGCGCGCGTAAGTGATGAGCAATGAGATCGAGCAGTTTCTTTACTGCTCGATCTTTTTGTTTTTCCCTGCGCAACCTCCGCGCGCTCCGCGTCTCTGCCGCGAGCACTTTTGTGATCAGATTCACCGCGGGAACGCAGAGAACGCAGAGTTAGTGCAGAGGAAGTCGAAACGAGCGCAGCGGTGTCCGACTTACGGGATGAAGCCAATTGCCGTACAATTGGAGAATAATCAAGCGCGAGCTTAATTAACGAATGATCGACATCCCCAAAACTTACGATCCGAAGGAAGCCGAAGCCGAACACTACGCGCGCTGGGAAAAGCGCGGCTGTTTCGCGCCTGAGATAAACAAGGATCCTGACGCGCCGGTCTTCTCGATCGTGATTCCGCCTCCGAACGTAACGGGATCGCTGCACATGGGTCACGCCTTACAGCACACGATGATGGACGTGCTGACTCGTCACAAGCGCATGTCAGGCTTTCGCACGTTGTGGTTGCCGGGAATGGACCACGCCGGCATCTCGACGCAATTGATGGTCACGCGCGAGCTGAAGAAGGAAGGCAAGACGCGTCACGATCTGGGCCGCGAGAAATTTGTCGAGCGCGTCTGGCAATGGAAGCACGAGCACGGTGGGCAGATTTTGAAACAGATGCGCCGCGAAGGCGCCTCGGTCGATTGGTCGCGCGAAAAGTTTACCATGGACGAAGACCTGTCGCGGGCAGTGCGAGAAGTTTTCGTGCGTCTCTACGACGAAGGCCTGATCTATCGCGGCAAACGCATCGTCAACTGGTGTCCAAACGATCAGACGGTGCTTTCCGATCTCGAAGTTCTGCGCGAACCGCAGAAAGGCAAGCTCTACTATCTTCGCTATCCGTTCAAAGACGGGAGCGGCTCGCTGACCGTCGCCACGACGCGGCCCGAGACGATGCTGGGCGACACCGCCGTCGCGGTGAACCCAAACGATGATCGATATCAAAGCCTGATTGGACAGACACTGATTCTACCGATTGTGGGTCGCGAGATCCCGGTGGTTGCCGACGATTTTGTCGAGTCGGAATTCGGCACCGGCGCAGTCAAGGTCACGCCGGCTCACGACCCGAACGATTACGAGATCGGTCAGCGCCACAAGCTCGCGCAGGTGCGCGTCATAGATCAGTTCGCGCGCATGACTGAAGAAGCAGGCGCGGAATTCGCCGGGCTCGATCGTTACAAAGCGCGCGATAAAGTCGTCGAAAAGTTTGCAGAACTGGGCCTGCTCGAAAAGGTGATCGATTACGAATTCGCGATCTCGAAGTGCGAGCGCTGTAAGACAGTCCTCGAGCCTTTGATCTCAACGCAATGGTTCTGTCGCATGGATCAGTTGCGCGATCTCGCTTTGGCGAAGCTGCGGGAAGCAGGAAAGCCGCGCTTTGTTCCTGAGATTCCTTACGAAAAAGTTTACAGCGATTGGCTTGAGAATCTGCGTGACTGGACCATCTCGCGGCAGCTTTGGTGGGGACACCAGATTCCGGCGTGGTACGACGATGGCGGCCAGGTGACCGTCGCGCGGTCCGTGGAGGAGGCGCGCCAGAAAGCGGGCACCAACAATCTCACGCAGGATCCGGACGTGCTCGACACCTGGTTCTCGTCCGCGCTGTGGCCGTTTTCGACGATGGGCTGGCCTGAGGAAACTGAAGATCTCAAAACCTTCTATCCGACTTCGGTACTGGTCACGGCTCGCGACATCATTTTTCTGTGGGTGTCGCGCATGATGATGACCGGTCTGAAGTTCATGGGTCAGGAAGCATTCGCCGATGTTTACGTTACCGGCACGGTACTCGACAAGCATGGCCAGCGCATGTCCAAGACGAAAGGCAACGGGATCGATCCGCTGGAAGTATTTGATAAGTACGGAGTGGACGCGACGCGTCTGACGCTCGCTTCCGTGGGTGCGACCGACACGCGCTGGAACGAGCGCCAGGTTGAATCGTACCGGAACTTTGCCAACAAGATTTGGAATGCCGCGCGCTTTTGTCTGATGAATGCCGAAGGCGTGGTGGCCGATCCGTTCGCCGGCGAAAGCCGCAGTTTGCCGCTGCACGATCGCTGGATTCTTTCGCGGCTGAACAAAACGGCGCGCGAGGTCAACGCGCAGCTCAACGCCTATGAGTTTCACGGCGTCGTGCAGACGCTCTATCACTTTTTCTGGGACGACTATTGCGATTGGTACATCGAGCTGGCAAAGGCAACTGTCACCGCGGAAGTCGATTCGCCTGAACGAGCGCTGGCGCGCGCGCGTTCGGTTGCGGTGCTCGAGCAAGCGCTGCGGCTTTTGCATCCGTTCATGCCTTATCTCACGGAAGAGTTGTGGTTGAAGTTGCCGGTCGATCATTCGAAACTGTTGCACGGCGCTTATGCGGGCGTCGAGCCGACGATTATGCTCGCTGCTTTTCCGCAATGCGACGATGCCCTGGTTGACCAGCGTGCTGAGGCTGAAATGAGCGCAGTTATCGATTTGATTTCGCGCGTGCGGAACATCCGGTCGGAGATGAACATCAGGCCGGGCGATCGCATTCAATTGATGATAGCCGCCAGGACGGATCTGCAAACGGTGTTTCAGGCGAGTTCGGATCAGATAGCCCGTTTGACGCGCGCGGCCCAGGTTTCTATTGACGGAAATGTCGAAATGCCGAGAGCCTCGGCGCGGGCGGTGCTCGCCGGCGGCGCCGAGGTGGCGGTGCCCCTCGAAGGTTTGATCGATTTCGAACAAGAGCGTGCGCGGCTCCGGCGCGAGCAGGAAAAGTTGCGGCAAGAGGCGGCGAAACTCGAGGCCCAGCTTGGCAATTCGGATTTCGTCGCCCGCGCTCCGGCAGAAAAGGTTGAGGAGTTGCGAGCGCGGATTGATGATATCGCCCAGCGCACGGTTGCTCTCGATCAAATGATAGAGGCACTCTTATGAATGGCGTCCGTCACGCTTCGTGTGGTTTCGTGGATCGCTTTCAGCCAGCACAAAGACGATCCACGAAATCACACGAAGCTCCGCTAAGAGAATTCGTGGATTCTCGATTTGAGGATCCGCACTGATGAGGAACGGATGAACTGGCTTGACGAAGGCGCGCTCTATTCGAGCATTGGTCTGTTTTTGCGCGAGGACTTAGGGCGCGGCGACATCACCACCCAGAGCGTCCTGACGCGCAACACGCGGGCGCGCGGCCGTTTTGTCGCGGGTGAGAAGATGATCGTCGCCGGCCTGGAAGCAGCGGAAGAAGTTTTTGCGACGCTTGATCCGCAACAACAGCTCGAGGCTTTCAGCGGTGACGGCGAAGAAGTTGACGCGGGCAAAGTGATCGCGCGCACCAGTGGCTTTGCCGATGTCCTGCTCGCCGGCGAGCGCGTGGCTTTGAATCTGCTCCAGCATCTTTCCGCCGTGGCCACGATTACGCGCCAGTACGTGCGCGCGGTCGAGGGAACGAAAGCGAAGATTGCGGATACACGCAAGACGACGCCGGGCCTGCGGATGCTGGAAAAGTATGCGGTGCTGCTCGGAGGCGGCGTGAATCATCGCTGCGGTTTGGATGACGGCGTTTGCGTGAAGTCGAATCATGCGGCCATCGCCGGCGGAGTGAAGGTGGCGGTCAAAAACGCGCGCGAGCGAATCGGCCACGTGCACAAGATCGAAGTCGAAGTTGCCGGCCAGAGTGAAATCAGTGAAGCAATTGACAGCGGCGCGAATGGGCTGGTCATTCAGGGTATGAGCCCGGTTGAAGTGGCGGATATGATCGGTTACGCGCGCGGCTTGTCGCCGGAAATTACGATAACCGTCTCGGGCGGAGTCACGCTGGAAAACGTTCGCGCTTACGCTGACGCCGGCGCTGACTTGATTCGCGTCGCCGCGCTAACGCAATCGGTCAGGGCGATGGACATAAGTTTTCAGATTCAGCCCGGATGATTGACGCCGCGGCGGAACTAATTGACAGGTGAAGCGTGAGAAGGCAAGGGAGGAAGTCTCGTGATGCCAAAACGATCGATTCGACAGATAGCGATAGCGGTGCTCGCATTGTTCATAATCGCCGGAGTGTCGCTGGTTGATTCCAGCGCTCAACGCCGCCGGCGCAGGCACCGGTCCAGGCCTTCCGCGCCGCGCATCACTAATCCGGCAATCTATCAGCCGTCGCCGACTGACAACGCAAACTCGAACGCCTCGAGCGACACGGTTAACAATAACGAGAGCACAAATGCGAATACGCAGTCGCCGGATCCTGAGGCGATGAAGCAGACGATTCGCTCGCTCAGTTCTCAGGTCGATAGACTCACGGAGAAAATCAGTCAGATGGACGAGGCGCAGCGTTCGCTGGTCGATCTCGAGCGGCTGTCGCGGGCGGAACAGCGGGCCAGCTCGCTGCGCTCGGAACTGCGCGACGTGCAATCAAAGGAATCTGATCTGCAAGCGCGTGCCGAAGAGATTGATTATGCGCTGAAACCGGAAAACATCGAACGCTCGGTCGCCGGCTATGGCACGACGCATCCGGAAGAATTGCGCGAACAGCGCCGTCGCCAACTGGAGAGCGAGAAAGAGCGAGTGCGAAAGCAGTTGGCCCAGCTGGCTTCCAGCCACACCCAACTCGAGCAGGGGATCGCGGCTGCCGACGTGGAGCTTGAGCGTCTGCATAAGCGTCTGGATGCTGCGGACGCCGCCGCGATTCAGAATGCAAAGACAAACGCGCGGGCGACTGAAGACGCGGCCCGGCCCGCCCCCAAACCGTCGCCTTCGCCGAGTCCTTATCCAATGCCGTGAGCATTTGCGGCCGTCGGGCCTCGGCAGTAACATCGGGTTTGTTTTTGCGGCCTTCTGCCGACTGCTTTACCCCGTGAGATAAGCGCTTCTATCTCACGGGGTGAACTGCCTACTGAATCATGGGAACAATAGCGCAACGCGACCTCTACCGTTTGATCGCCGACTCGAACACCCGCGGCGAACGCGTCGTGGTCGCCACGGTCGCGCACACACGCGGTTCGACGCCGCAGCGGCGCGGCGCCAAGATGCTCTTTTTTGAAGACGGCAAGACCGCGGGCACAGTCGGGGGCGGCTGCGTTGAAGCAGAAGTCTGGGCCGAAGCGGGCGAAGCCATGCGCAGCGGCTCTTCCGGTCTGCATCACTTCGCGCTCACTGCCGATGAAGCGAGTGAAGAAGGAATGGTTTGCGGCGGGACGATGGATATTTTTATTGATGTGTGGGCGGGTTCGTAGCTCTTGTAGATAGAACCATCGGCATTCGTACGTCGTATCCACGAATGAACTGTCTGATTCGCAGGTAGCTATGGATCAATCTCTCGTCGACAACTACAAGTCCAGCCATCGGCACCCGCTGAACAAGCTCTGCCATGCCATCGGCATTCCGATGATTACTATTGCGTGGCCATTGTTTTTCTTCAAATGGCGTTGGGCGTTGCTCCTGTTCGTCGTTGGTTGGATACTTCAGTTTGTCGGGCACGCGATTGAAGGCAATCAACCGGCGTTTTTCCGCAATCCGGTCTATTTCTTTATCGGACCGTGGTGGTGGATTCGCCGCGTCGCCGAATCCGTTGGCCTGGTGCGCTCGGTAGAGAACCGGGAGCGATAGCGACCGGATAATACGCTCAACCTGAGTGCAGGATCCCGTCGCTATCCACCACCCCAAGCGGGCTGCCCGCTCGGGGAACCCGGTCCGCTCCGGGTTCGGTAACCTCTGAACTGCCGGGCTATTCCCCAATCGTCCGCTACGCGGACTCGTCTATGACAGCCGACGAAACTCAAGCTCAATCCAAACTCATCAGCGACGCGATCAGCAAAGCGCTGGACGACGGTTCAGTCGCGGTGCTGGTGACGCTGATTGACGCAATGAACGAC
>DATGVD010000327.1:0-2021 GCA_035300785.1 Pyrinomonadaceae bacterium
GGTGTTAGATCGAGCATGTGCGTCCGTTTCCCTCTCGATCTTTTATAACATGCTGGCGCAGGAGGCGTGAACTAATTTGGAATTACCGCGCTTCGAAGAAGTCGGCACATTCCGCACGGATTTTCGGCAGTAGACCAACAAAGGTCAACGCGAGGATAACCACTTCTGATATCGATCGGTGACCCACTGGGGCGGATCAGGGTCGCCTGCAAAGCTGATATTCATTCCTTTACTTTTCATCCATCGCCATAACCAGGTCGGCCCCATTCGGGAAACCAGAGTGTCCTTTGTCTGATACGCTGGATCCTTCATCGCCTTATCCAAAGTCACAAACCGATAACCGCGCTCAGCAAATCGGCTGAGCAGATCGTCGAGGCAATCCGCATTGAGATCATTTGCGTGAATTAACAGCGTCTGTGTGACTTCGCGCCCGAAAATTTGTGGCGAAAAGCGCTCGGCAAATTCGGTTGCCGCCATAGTAAAGTCGAGATAGGCATCACGAACTCGTTTGGCCGTTACTTCGTCTTTATCACGCAGAGCCAGAACATAGACGACGTTAAAAACAAAATCCGAATTTTCGATTGTGTGCGGGGCGATCTTGTAACCGCGTTCAGACAAATACTCTTCGATGGCTTCCTTCTTCGCAAGGGTATCGCCGGTGTGGTTCATGGGATGACGAAAGTAGAGTTGATACGGCCGGCGTGAACGCATCAAGCGCCTGGTTACAATTTCACCTTTGAGAATCTCTTCCTCAAATTGTTCGATCGTGAGCTTGTTGAAATCAGGATGAGAATATGTGTGATTTCCCAGAATCATGCCTGAGTCGACCCATTGTCTAAGCAGCGCCGTTCGCGCCTCCAGTTCGCCCGTAACCTGCAATTGTTCTTCGTTGACGAACGCAACGGCCGGCACCCGGTGCGCCCGGAGTGATGCTAGTATTTTGTCGGTTGCGCGGCGAGCCTGGGGTAGTTCCGTCCGGCCAACGCCGGCGTAAGGCAAGTCGTCAATCGTCACGGCCATCTTCCGGTCCGCGGTTCGAGTTTGCGCCGCCATGCAAACGCTGAACACCAGGATGGCAATCAGCGGACTGAAATTCATAAGTGATTTACTTCGCATTGATAGATTAAAGGTCAGACTATCTTATTCGCCGCCAGCCAGTGCCCGCCGTCCAGCACGATGATCGCGCCGTTGATATAGCTCGCCGCATCCGAACAAAGAAAGACAGCAGCGTTCTCAATGTCCTCGATCAAGCCGAACCGTCCGAGCGGAATTCGTTTGCGAAGCTTCTCTTTGATTGGCTCGGGAACCAATCGCTTCATTCCTTCCGTGTCGCCGATTGGTCCGGGAGCGATAGCGTTCGTGCGAATGCCGTAAGGTCCCCACTCAACCGCGAGATTCGTTGTCAAAGCATCGACACCGGCCTTTGCGGCTGAGACGTGAAGCTGCATCGGCGTGCCCAGGTAATGCAGAGTCGCGCTGATGTTCAGAATCTGGCCGCGATTCTTTTTCAATTCGGCGAACGCTGCGCGGCACACGTTGAACGTGCCTTTCAGATCGATGTCCACGACGGTGCCAAAGCCATTCGGCGAAAGCTCTTCCGCGGCGCAAAGAAAATTTCCCGCCGCGCCGTTGACGACGATACTAATCTTGCCAAAACGTTCGACGGTGGCGGCGATCGCCTTTTCAACTTCATCGGGTTTGCGAACGTCGGCGGCGATGGCGAAGGCTTCACCAATATGGGTGTTTTCTAAATCCGCGCCCTCCCTCACGGTCGGGCTACTGCCCCGAGCGCGGGAGTCATTGATCGCTTTCGCGGCGGGTTCGAGATGTTCGAGGCTGCGACTAACGAGCGCCACGTTCGCGCCCGCTTCTGCCAGCGCCCGCGCCACGCCCCCGGTGATGCCAGTGCCGCCGCCAGTAACGAACGCCACGTGGTCTTTCAGGATGCCGTCAGCAAAGGTGTTCTTAGTCATAGAAGGATCATGAGCGTTCGACTCGTTGTTATCATTTATTTCGCGGAA
>DATGVD010000328.1:0-5739 GCA_035300785.1 Pyrinomonadaceae bacterium
AAAAAAGCTTTGAAGGCCGTTGTGGTATTGATGGCTTTTGCATTTACCCAAGTCTATGTGCTGGCGGGTCTACCCGCGCCGGCGCCCGGCGCGCCGCAGCGCGCCATTACCGCAAAGCTGGCGACAAAAAATAACGCGCCCATCACGGTCAACGGCAACACCGCCGGAACCGGCGCGACAATTCTGACGGGCGCGACGATCGAGACTCCTGATCAAGTCAGTGCGGTGATCGATTTAGGCGATGCCGGCGTTATCCAGTTGCAACCGGGCTCAAAGATCCAACTGGATTTCGACGCCAACGGCAATGTCAGAGTAAAGCAACTGAAAGGGTGTGTGGTCGTGCGGCGAAAAGCTAACGTGCTGCCGGATGCCACCACCGAGGTTTACACTGATCAGGCTTCCGAAAAGACCAACAAGAACCGGCGCGGCATGGGCTTCTGCCTGCTGCCAAACGGTAGTTTGCAGCCCTTTAGCGCGGCGGCGGGCGGTGGACTTAGCAGCGCTGCGATCGGAGGCATTGTTGCCGGCGGTGCCGGCGGCGCGATCGCGCTTTATTTTGGCTTGCGCCACACGAGTCCGTCGCGCTGAGACTTTTGCAATTCTTTGTCCTGACCAGCCCTCAATTGCGAGGGCTGGTTTGTTTTTGGCGCCCGCACTCTTAGGCTACGGATTCCGAAATTGGCATCAAGAGCGATCACCGTAAACCGAATCATAATAGCCGTCGTTGCCGGAGCCGCCTGTTGTTGGGCCCTCTGGCAATCAGCGCAATCGGGACGCGCTCGGACGCTCGGCGAGTTCGCGCTGGTCACCGCCCAGATGAACGCGGCGGATGAGGCGGTGAGGCTGTCGCCGTCTGACGCAGAACCTCATGCGGTCCGCGGTATCCTGTTGCAGCAAGCGGAGAATTATGCGGAGGCTCAGTTGGAAGTCGAACGCGCTGTCCAGCTCCGCCCCCGCGATTTTACGACCTGGCTGCTGCTGGGAATTATTCGTGATCAGAATCAGGATCAGGAGGGAGCGCTGCTCGCTTTCCGACAATCGAGAGCTTTGGCGCCTGCATACTCGCAACCTCCCTGGCTGCTCGGCAATCTGCTTTTGCGAATGGACCAGACCGATCAGGCATTCGCTGAGTTGCGTGCGGCGGCAGCCAGCGATCCAGAACTGCTGCCGAACGTGATCGACCTCGCGTGGGGAATTTACGGCGGCGACGTAAACGCCGTGCTGGCCGTCGTCCCGCCGCAAACAGACACGGCGCGTCTCGAGCTGGCGCTCTTTTTTGCTCGACACCAGCAGAGCTCGACCGCCGTCGATCAATTCCTTGCCGCCAGAGCCGCGCCGGACCGGAAGGCCGATGCTTTGCTGGCCGAGCTTTTGACCGCGCGGGCATACGGCGACGCGTATCGCGTTTGGGCGCGGATCCATGGCCTGCCGGCGACGGATGCGGTGGGGGCCATTCGTGATGGGGGATTTGAAAGCCCAGTCACGGTCGGCGAATCGGGCTTTGGCTGGCAGATAGCGCCCGACGTTGTTAACGTCGCGATGTCGATCGACGAAGGCGCACACCAGAGTGGCGCTCGCAGCCTGCGCATAGACTTTCACGGCAACTCAAGTCCGCAAGCTCCCTTGCTCACCCAAATAATCCTCGTCAAACCGCTGACTCGTTATCATCTTGGTCTGGCCGCGCTCACCAAAGACTTTGTTTCGGCGGCGGACCCGTTAATTACGCTGACCGATGCTTCTGATCCCAACCAAGCCGTATTGGGACAATCACCGCCGCTGCGTTCAGACGCGAACGTCTGGCGCGACTTCGGCATTGACTTTACGACTAACGCGAATACTGAAGCGATCACGATCGCGCTCACGCGCCAGACTTGCGCAAACAATCCATGTCCGGCAATCGGCACGCTGTGGCTGGATTCGTTCGTGCTCGAAGCGCGGTAGTAAACTCCACAAGCGCAAAACGAACCTCGAGGTTCAGCTGATTTTACAAGGATCCCCAACCTGGTTGCAGGAGATCTCTATCACCGTGTACTTCCTTTTCAATCGCGTGAGTTCGCTCCTCTGTTTCTCAAGAAGTTCCTGATAGTTCGCCGGTGGATTCCCCCAGCAGCCGACCAATCTATAGAAATAGATTTCCCGGCTCTTTCCATCAACAAGCTTGCCCTTCTTGCAGCGGGCGCGTAGTTTCGTAAGCAACTGGCTCACTGTAACGTTCCGCCGGATAGTTCTGCTTCCCGCTGATCTCGACTGTTCCGAAGTAATAATTGTGTCCGGCTTGATTCCCTCGGGTAAACATTCAAGGGGACGACCACTGCCGATTACTGGCGCGAACAACAACATCACCATCCCGAATATTAAATAAGCTAACGAAGTTGGCATGGAGGAATCATACCTCAACAGGCGTTTGCCGGCGGCATTTGCGCGTTTCCTTTTCTTGACAAGCGTCGATGACCAGAATACATTTTCCAACCTAAATTGATAGGAACCAATGGGCAAAGCGAAGAACCAGGCTCAACCCGTTGTGTTCTGCGCGCAGTTCCTCCGTTTGAATATCTCCCTGTTCGGTACTGGCGAGTCGTTGTTATTACCAAAGTCTGGTTGATTTCTTTGGGAGGTCTGATGAAGTTGAATCCGAGATTCTGCGTTCTTTCGCTCGTGGCTGCGTTATTCGTCTTGAGCCTGGCTTTCGTGCCGGGATCAAAGTCTGCCGGCGATCCGAAAGAGAATAAAGATCGTTCCGCGAGCACCAAGCCCGAGTCGAAGCCGCGCGAAGGCGCGGCGAAGACCGAGTCGATCCGCGAAAGAAATAATCTACCGATGCGAATTGGCACGCCGCCTTCTTCCCCCAGAAAGCCCGGAGCTTTAAGGCGCATTGCGAACTACTTCAAGGGCGTTTTTGTTCCCAGCAATATAAAGTCGGCAAAGACAGGCGAAGACGATGAAATCAATGGAGATGATCCCGATCTTCCCGCCAAGAAGTTCATGCGAAATGGAATTGATAAAGAGGAGTACCTGCGTCTGCGCGATGAATACATAGCGAGTCTTCGCGGACTCGATCCGGCACACCCTCTCAACCCAGAGTTACGTGTCGAAGCGCTCAACCAGAAGGAGAGCCAACAAGCCGAGATGGCGAGAGCTGCACAAAGCTCGAAGGGAAATATTCAGCCACTGCTCTCTGGCACGACTTGGACGGAAATTGGACCAAGGCCGGTGCCTAACGGACAGACCCAGCAGTTTCCCGCCACGGCGGCAGTGGCTGGCCGTTCGACAATGATCGTAGTTGATCCGACAAACTCTAATAAGGTTTATCTGGGAACCGCGCAAGGAGGAGTCTGGCGATCTCTCGATGGAGGCACAACGTGGACAGCCATCTTTGACACCGCGCAATCACTTTCAATTGGAGCATTGGCGCTGGCGCCTTCCGACCCTACTAAGCTCTATGTCGGCACCGGCGAGCCAAATAATTCCGGTGATAGTTTCTTTGGTGTAGGCGTGTACCGAATAGATAATGTCGATACCAGTCCGGTCTTGGTCGGTCCTATCAATCCTTCAATTACCACAGGTACGACCACGGCCCTGACTTACAATTGCTTCAACGGCAGGGCGATCAGCAAAATACTAGTACACCCAACCGACCCCGCGACAATTTTCGTATCCACCGCAGCGGCCGTCAGTGGGGTTGGGGGCAACGCATTGAGCAACACGATCCCGCCGCTGGCCTTACGGGGAGTTTTTCGCTCGACCAACGCAACAGCTGCTGCCGGGTCCGTGACCTTCAGCAAGATCGTAGTGAATACGGATGGCAGCTTGGACAACCCGGGAACGGGCAACACCTCGATCTTCGATATGGTGCTCGATCCAGGATTCGATGGTGGGGCTAATCAGATATTGTTGGTCACGACCTCGGGTGCCGCTACCGGCGGCGTGGTAAGGCGTTCGACCGACGCGCTGGCAGCCACACCAACCTTCACGCAGACACTCTTCCCCGGATTCAACGGCCTCGTGATGCATCTGGCTATCAACAAGGTCGGGGCAGTTGTGACCGTCTATGTCGCTTCCAATGAACCGTCCACCGTTGCCGCTTGTTCGTCGATAGGTCAGGCCGGAAGAGTAAGGAAGTCAGTCGATGGCGGTGTCACCTGGTCAGCTCCGCTGGTTGCGGCCGAAGGATACTGCGGCGGTCAATGTTCCTACGACAATCCCGTCGGCGTCGATCCGAGTGACGCCAACGTGGTGTATTTGGGCGGCAATGCGCGCGGCACGTGTTCGGACGTTCTGAAGAAATCAACTGACGGCGGCACCACGTTCACCCGCGACGACACCAACCTGCACGCCGACAGCCACTTCATATTCATTGACGGCTTGAGCTCGCCTCATACTGTCTGGTTCGTAAACGACGGCGGAGTGTGGAAGCGACAGGAGACTGTTGTGGCAGGCGGAGCTCCCGCGGGCACGCCGTGGCTGGATGAGAACAACGGACCGCTTGGCACAATTCAGTTTGTGAGTTTGGCGGTCCATCCAACGGACCAGTTTTTTACCATCGGCGGCACACAGGACAACGGCACCGAAGCCCAAACAATATCCTCTGGGAGCTGGCTCTCCGCTGAGAGTGGTGATGGTGGCTTCGCGCTAATCGACCAAAGTGCCACCGACACTACCACCGTGACGATGTATCACACGTTCTTTAACCAGACCAATAACCTGATCGGCTTTGATCGGACGAATCTGGGAGCTTGCCTTGCAGTTAAGGATTCATGGGAGTTTCGTGGATTTGGGGGCGGCGTCGATCCGACGCCTTCGTGCGACGGGACAGCATTTGCCGCAACAAACGGACTCAATGGCGCGGATACGGTCTTATTCTATGCGCCAATGGCGTTAGGTCCCGGCACTCCAAATAACCTGTACTTCGGCACCAACAAACTCTATCGCTCTACAGACCGGGGCGATACGATGACAATTGTCAGCCAGAACCCGTTGATTGCAGGTGTGGCCGTGTCTGCAATCGGCATCGCGCCGGCGGACGACAACGTGCGCATCGTAGGTATGCGCAACGGTAAGGTCTTCGCGACCACCACCGGGGCAAACCCGCTGGTTGACGCCACTTTCGTCGCTCCAACCAACGCGACAGCCAGCGCGACTAACAAGCACGTCTCAAGAGCGGTGATAGACCCACTCAATTCCAACACCGCTTATGTCACGCTCGCTTACTACACGAATCCATCAACGGCGGGCCAGATCTGGCGAACGACCAATCTGAATGCGGGGGCGGCGACCTGGACTTCGATTGGAAATACGGGAAACGGCCTGCCGAACGTTCCAGTCAACGGGTTTGCCATTGACGCCAATGACGCGGGCTTTCCGGGCATTTCGGTCTTGTATGCCGGCACGGATATTGGCGTCTATAGATCGGCTAATTCAGGTGCAACATGGGTGCCCTTTGGTCTTGGATTGCCAGCCGTTTCTGTTTTTGATATGGCGATTCAGCCGACGTTTCGCATCTTGCGCGTAGCCACGCATGGGCGGGGAATGTGGGAGATTGCGCTCGCGGGGTCACCAACGGCGGCGAACGGTTCAGTGAACGGAACGATCACCGACGCGAACGGATCGCCGGTCAGCGGCGTAACGATCAATCTCAGCGGCACACAGTCGCGTGAGGCGATCACTGACAACAGCGGTAAGTACAGTTTCGACAGTGTCGAGACTAACGGCTTCTACACAGTGACGCCTTCACGAGTGAAC
>DATGVD010000329.1:0-3837 GCA_035300785.1 Pyrinomonadaceae bacterium
TAGCAGCAACTTTCACAGTAGTCTCTATCACACGGCCAGCGACGACTCGTGCTGCTTCGGCGCGTTTCAATATCACGTCTTTGGCGCGAACGAGGTCCAGACCATGTGCTTGCTGTACAACTCCTCATCGGCCAACGCGAACCCGGCTTCGCGCGGCGGCGATTTTATGCATGAGGGATGGCACGCGTGGTTGAGTAAGTACGGATGGAGCAATGGTTCGTGCAGTGGTCACCGCTGCGGACCAACGGGAAGTTGCACCGTGGGTAACTGTGACTACTTTTACTTTCACGGCATCGGCGCGTACGCCTTCGGCGCGCTCTATCAAACCGACGGCACCGCCAATCGATTCCACTCGCCGAATCAGATTCAGGTGGAATATCTATGCGATGTGGCGGATCAATCGAAGGGTTGGGTGCCCGCGAGCGTGCGGCTCTCTGGCAAAGCTGATGCCGATCAGCGGGCGGTTCAACGCTTCATCAACGGTCCCGGCTACAAGTGCGGTGACCCGCGCCCCTGGTAAGAACTGGAAGACGATCTAGCGATTTCGTCGGGGCTTGCGATCTCCGTTTATGGGATCGCGAGCCTCTATTTGTGTCCGGTTCCCTGGCATCCTACGGGGTTGGTCGTGGTCGGTAAAGCCAAATGTTCGTCCTCAGGAATTCGGTATGGCTGTTCATCACCGGCTCGAAAGGCCCGATGCGATCTCCGTATTCGCCCCACGGAAAAAGTCTCACCGGAGTTGAATCCTGATTGCTCACAAACACCAGATACTCGACCTTCTTCTCGTTCAGAAAGGCCAGAAAGGCTTGGCGATCGCGTGGCGGGTCGAAGGAAGTCAGAAACTTCTCGGGCGGAATTCCCGACAAAGCCTGGACGGTTCCTTCATCACAGAAAATGCGAGCGTCCGACTCCGTTTGGAAGTGGTTGTGAAGATAATCGGCGACAGCGCGCTGGGCGGAGATTTGGTTGAGCAGCCCGACAGAACCAACAAGTTCGACGCTCGCATCGAAGGCGAGGATCGCGATCACTGAAATCAAAAGCCGGCGCGCCAATTGTGGTCTGCGCTTTCTCAACGTCAGAGTTGTCCACGCCAGAATCGGAATTCCCAGCGTGAACAGAATCAGGCCATAGCGCGGAAAAATTATCGGCATCGCGCCGCTCAGATAGGCCAGAACGATCATGCCCAAAGTGGCGAAGAAGAAAATGAGCGCCGGGACAATCGCGCGCACGTTTTCCTGAAGGCGTGCGCGACTAACCAGGGGCTGGCTGACAAACCAGCCGGCAACGAAGCCGCCCATCAGCACCGTGATGTCTGCGGAAACCAGTAGCGTCGCGCCGTCACGAAGAATATGCGGCAGAGAAAAATGGGCGAGGGTGGGATTCGCGGCGAACAGCCAATCGTGATATTCCCGGCGCGCCGCGAAACACGCGAGCCAGTTTCCAGTGGCTTTCCGCGAAACGTAGAGCCAGAACAGCGGTGGGATTGCGAGGATCGCTACCGCCGCGAGTGAGATGCGGCGCTCTCTGAAAAACTGAATCGCGGGAATCAGCGCGAAGAACATCCAGCTCTCCATCCGCGTCAGTCCTGCGAGCGCGGCGAAAACCGCGGCGAGCACCCAACGCTTCTGCAAACAGAAATAAAGACTCGCGAGAAGAAAGAAAGCATGCGGCACGTCGGTCATCGCTGAGGCCGAATAGAAGATATGCAGCGGATTCAAAGCGATGACCAGAAAAGCCAGCAACGCGGCGGTGCGGTGCGCGGTTAGCTTCAGCGTCACGCTGTAAATCAGTACGCAAACTCCGACTCCAAACCCTGCCGACACCAGTTTTCCCGCATAGAATCCGTTCCCGATAAAGACATTGATGAGTGCAGATAAGAATTGATACAGCGGGAGCCAGAAGCCGTAGAGATCCGTGATCGCGAATGTGCCCGCGCGCATCTTCGCGCTCATCACGCCGATGTCGCGAATGTAAACGTAAGCGTCGCCAAAAGCGTTGGGCAGAAAGAAGGCGCCGAGAATTCTCGGGACGGCGGCAACCAAGAAGAGAGTTAGCCACGGAGAGCGTTGTTTGGTTGAATGATGCGCGGATTCGAGCAAGCATCGAGGATACCAGCAAAAATCAATCGAACCGAAGTGAGGCGCGCTTGTTCCGCGCTCGCCGGCTTGTTATAGTCGCAATTCGCTTAACCCGGAACTCGATGGCAGAAGCTAAGGAAGAAAAGATCCTGGCGACCAACCGCGCGGCTTTTCACAACTATCACATCTCGACGAAGTACGAAGCCGGCGCGGCGCTGACTGGAACCGAAGTGAAAAGCGTGCTCGACGGCCGGATCCAGCTAAAGGAGTCGTACGTCGCGGTTCGTGATGGCGAAGCGTGGCTTTTCAACGCGCACATCTCGCCCTACACCCACGGCAACCGCGCGAATCACGATCCGTTGAGGACACGCAAACTCCTGCTGCATCGTCGCGAGATCGATAAGCTCGACCAGGCGACGTCGGCGCAGGGCATGACCCTGGTGATCACTCGGGTCTATGCAAAGAATCGGAAAATCAAGTTTGAAGTCGGAGTCGCTAAAGGGAAAAAGTTGTACGACAAGCGCGAGACCGAATTGCGCCGCATAGTCGAGCGCGAGACGCGCGCGCAACTAAAAGAACGCAATCGATAAGACTGAGAGGACAAGGTTATGGACGTTCGTGGAAGCTCAAAATCGTGTAGACAAATTGACGTGCAGGCACTGGCCGTCGCCGTTTTCAAGGGCGAGAAGCCGAACAGTGGTTTTCTGAAGGATCTGGACAAGCAAGTCGGCGGCTTGATCAGCAACGTGATTCAAACGGAAGAGTTCGCGGCCAAAGAAGGCGAGACGGCGTATTTCCATCTCACGAACAGCGGACTGAAAGCAAAGCGATTGCTGCTAATCGGCTGCGGCGAGCGGGATGACTACAAGGCGGCCCAGGTTTCTCAGTTTGGGGGAACGGCGGCGCGTTTTCTGCGAGGCAAGAACGCCAGGACGATCGCCCTGGCGCCGCGGGTCGAGGGCGATGCCCAGAGCGCGGCCCAGATGGCAATTCAATCCGCTGTGATGGGATTGTTCGAGCCGGACAAGTATCGAACCAAGGATAAAGAAAAGCGCGAGCTGAAAGAGATCGTGGTCGTCATTGAAGGCGCCGACGAGAAGGCTGTGCAGCGCGGCGCCGAACGAGGCGGCATCGTAGGCGAAGCCGTGAACTACACGCGCGATCTCGCGAACGAACCCGGCGGTTACATGACGCCGACGATACTTGCGGCGCGGGCGAAGGAGACCTCCCGGAAATTTGGTCTCACGTTTGATGTGCTCGATCAGAAGCAGATGGAAAAACTCGGCATGGGCTCGCTGCTCGGCGTTTCGCGCGGATCGGACGAGCCGCCGAAGCTCATCGTCATGAAGTACGAACCGAAGCGCGGGAAGCGCGGCAAGAAGTTGCTGGCGCTGGTCGGGAAGGGAATTACGTTCGACTCGGGCGGTATTTCTTTGAAGCCGGGTGAGAACATGGAGCTGATGAAATACGATATGACCGGCGCGGCCACGGTGATTGGCACGATGCGGGCGATCGCGCAATTGAAGCCTTCGATTCCAGTGCTGGGAGTGGCGCCGTGCTCAGAGAATTTGCCTTCAGGAAAGGCGACTAAGCCCGGAGATGTTTTGAGAGCCATGACCGGCAAGACGATCGAGGTCATCAACACCGACGCCGAAGGTCGGCTGGTTCTCGCCGACGCGATTGCTTACGCAAAGAAACTCGGCGCGACCCAGATCATCGACATGGCCACGCTCACCGGCGCGGTTTCGATCGCGCTTGG
>DATGVD010000330.1:0-2043 GCA_035300785.1 Pyrinomonadaceae bacterium
GTGCGACTTCGTCCAGCTCATTCTACAGTCGAAGCAACGATCGCCACCCAAGGCCGCAAGCGGTATCGGATACTGACGACATGAGATGCTTGACTCACCATAGAATTTGGCATAGATATGTTCCCGCGTCTTAGGAACTCAATCAGTTTTTGATAGTTTTTGCGCCAGCACCCTCACGCCCAACCTTATTTTTGCGATTAACGCCGGTCAGTGAGGGTCTCGATTTCGCTGAGGCGTGGGTTCGCTTTCAATTCTTTGCCCACAACATTGTAAGTGCCCACAGCTGGATCGCTTTCACAGAATCTGTCGTTATTGCTCACGCATTACTCTAAATCCGCGCGCGAGCACGTTCGCTACGATTAAGTCGTAGGAGAGATCATGCCAAACAACCGGCTTTCAAAAAAAGAACAAAGCACCAACGTTAAGGACGCACGCGACATTCTTCGCGGGCAGAGTCAGGAACCCCGCAAGATGCTGGCACTCGCTAAGAAGTTGAAGAACGAAAAGCAGTTCGGCCTGGCGCGTCGCCTGCTGGCGCGTGCGCGGCTCGATCCGAGTCTCAAAAACGACCCGCAACTGCGCCTCGAAGTCCATCAGCAGTCCGCCCTCTGTACTTATAAAGACCCGGATTTACAAGCGGAGATGCGTCTCGATCTAGCGCTCGAAATCCTGGGCGACACAGAGGATCTCTCCGAAACAACAAACCAGGAGACTCTAGGGCTCGCTGGCGCAATCTACAAGCGCAAGTGGAACGTGGACAACCAGGAACAGCACCTCGAGCGCGCGCTCAACTACTATTTGCGCGGCTATGCGGTGGGCGCTAAGCACGATCAGGGCTATACGGGGATCAATGCTGCCTACATCCTCGACGTTCTCGCGCATCAGGAGGCCCAGGAGGCCGAGAAGACTGGACTGGCGAGCGTCAGCCCGGAATATAAACGCATCGAAGCGCGCCGGTCTGAGGCGACAAGGATTCGCGAAGACATCATCAAGCAAGTTGCTCCGCTCGTCGATCAACCGGACACGAATTGGCTACAGGGCAAATGGTGGTTTTACGCCACGGTCGCTGAGGCATACTTCGGATTGGAGGATTACGACCGAGCCATAGAATGGCTACAACGTGGCGAAGACGATGCGCTGATCCGAGAAACGCCTATCGCTCCGTGGGAGCATGAAACCACAGCGCGTCAATTTGCCGACCTCGCGCGGATGCGGGACAAGGTGGCGCATGCGGGCGGTGCCGCTACGAAGCAGACCAGCCCGGCTTTGGCGGCGCTTCAGAAATTCTTCGGCGAATATGCGGGACAAAGCGCGTACGACGGCAAAATTGGGCTGGGGCTCTCGGGCGGGGGCTTTCGCGCGTCGCTCTTTCACCTCGGGGTGCTGGCGCGTCTTGCCGAACTCGACGTGCTGCGCCGTGTCGAAGTCTTATCGTGCGTCTCGGGCGGCTCAGTCATCGGCGCGCACTACTATCTGGAAGTGCGCAAGCTGCTCCAGTCAAAACCAGACGACAAAATCACCAAGCAAGATTACATGGACATCGTCGCCAGGGTGAGAAAAGATTTTCTCGATGGCGTGCAACGAAACGTGCGGGTGCGCGTCGCCCTCAATCCCTTGCAAACGATCAAGATGATCTTCAAGTCGCGATATTCGCGCACGATGCGCGCGGGCGAACTTTATGAGAGTGAGATCTTTTCTCGCGTCAAGGATGGCGAAGAAGGCGGTCCCCGTTGGCTGAACGGTTTGTATATTCGCCCCCTCGGTGCGAACGGCCAGCCTGAAGAGGATTTTGACTTCAAGATTGATAACTGGACTCGGCGAGCAAAGGTGCCCAATCTAATTCTCAACGGGACGACGCTCAACACCGGACACAATTGGCAATTCACGGCTTCGTGGATGGGCGAACCCCCGGCCGGCATCGACGATCAGATCGACGGTAACGACCGCTTGCGGCGGCTGTATTACGATGGGGAAGACACACCTGAAACTCATCGTCAAGTTCGCCTGGGACACGCCGTCTCTGCGTCAGCCTGCGTACCGGGC
>DATGVD010000331.1:0-3406 GCA_035300785.1 Pyrinomonadaceae bacterium
CGTGCGCACAGTGTGGAAGCGCCTGCGCTGATAGTAGAAGAACCCACGCGGGTCGCGCAGATTCTCAATCGCCCAGCGCGCAATCGTTTCCGCGAGTTCGGTTGCGCCGGCGTCGAGGGATTGCAATTCAACTAAGGCAACCACCGCGGCGCCCGCCGAATGCGCGTCCGCCGGATACAATCGATCGGGGAAATATTTTGGCCAGCCATTGATCAGAAAGAATCGCTCGCGCCAGAAGTCGTAGCCACGGCGAAGCGCATCTCTCAACGCCTCGAGGTCTTCTCTGCGCAACCTCTGCGTACTCGGCGTCTCTGCGGTGAGTTCGTGCTCGTTACTGGCTTCGACGGCGGAAGCCACACTCTCAACGATCCGCGAAAGACTCGTCAGCACAAACGCCGTATGAAAATTGTCCGCCCAGCTTTGATAACCATCTACTCCGTAAGCCCACGACCCATCCTCGCTCTGGCGCCGCGCCACATAACGCGCCGCGCGCAATCCCCAATCGACCAAATCGCCTTCACGGGTTAGAGCCCCGACGCCTGCGAGAACTTCGCCAGCCAGCAAACTGGCATTGAACACGCGAGTTTGATCCAGCGGCGAGTAACTGAAACAGACTTCGTCCGCGCTCTCTTCACAGCGATTGAGATCCCCCAGGATGAAATCACAGGCGCTGCGCGCGGCTTGCAAATAGGATTCATCTCCGAATGCCCGCAGAGCTTCGACGAAAGCGCGCGCCGCGAAGGCCGCCGGCACGACTGTGGGCGTGCCGCGCGGCGCAAAGAACGAACGCGATTGCCAATCAAAGTTGTATCCCCAGCACACGGCGCCGCTCTCTGACGTCAACCGCGCCGCGAGCAAATCGTCAAGCAGAGCGCGCGCGTCAGTCTCTGCTTCAACAGTTCGCAAGCGCCGATAGTCTGCCAGCGCCGCCAGCGCGAATAGTGCCGTGCCTTTTGGATTTCGCTCCGCGGGCACCAGCGCCAGCCGGCGAAAGTTGAGAGGAGATCTCTTGAAAAGCTGAGTCCAACTGAGCCGAGCAAGACGTGAATGTTTGAAAGGTGTGGTCTGAAATAGCCTGCTGTTCAGTGCGTCATAAGGGTCGTAACCGGCAAAGTCGTGGGCGCGGCACCAATGCCACAAATCCCTGTGCGCGGTTGTGAGATCGATAGGCATGCTTAACAAAACTCCCTCTCCCCTTGGGAGAGGGCTGGGGTGAGGGACTTACGTTGAGCCCAATTAGACCCTCACCCTAACCCTCTCCCAGAGGGAGAGGGAACGAAACCAAAGCGCCGTCGCCGCTCCGCTCTGCCGGCGCACTCCAAATCTATGTTGCGCTTACCGACGTCTCGATCCTTCGCGGCGTCTCAACAAAGCTTTCGCGCCACAGCTCAAACGTCAGCAAAGTCCACAGCAGCTTGCGATGATTGGCGACGCCGCGCTCGTGCTCGTCCTGCAAACGCGCGACGTACTCAGGATTGAACAGACCGCCGCGACGCAGGCGCTCCGGCGCCAAAAGGTCGCGGGCCAGCGGACGCAACTCGGCTTTCAACCATTGCGCAAAAGGCACGCCGAAACCCTTCTTGCCCCGCCGCCCGACAAAAGCCGGGATCAAACCTTTGGCCGCGCGTTTCAGAATGTATTTCGAAGTGTAGCCGTGAAGTTTGTAGTGCGACGGCAGCGACGCCGCGAATTCGGTCACGCGCGGATCGAGATAAGGCGCGCGCACTTCCAAACTAACCGCCATGCTCGCGCGATCGACTTTCGTCAGAATGTCTTCCGCCAGATAAAGCTGCGCATCCAGGCTCTGCATGCGTTCGATCACGTCGTTTGAGTCGCATTCGTCAAGCATACGGCGCGCATCCCGATAGACATCGCCGTCGCTCGATTGCTTCGTGGCTTCGGTCAGGAGCGAATCCTGCTCGGGCGGCGCGAACGAGCCGAACCAGATGTGGTGGCGCGCCACCTCGTCGTAGTTCGCACCGGAAAGAAATCGCCGCGCCCGATAGTCAAACGAAAGATTCCTGGTCTTTACCGGCAGCAGGTTGACCAGCGGCTCAATCACGCCGCGCTTCAGAAATCGCGGCACGCGATCGTAGGCGCGCGCCATGCGATGACCAAAATACATCGGATAGCCGGCAAAGATTTCATCGCCGCCGTCGCCGCCCAACGCCACGGTCACATGCTTGCGCGTGAAGCGTGACAGCAGGTATGTCGGCACCACCGATGGATCGCTCATCGGCTCGTCCATCCAGGCGCCGATGTCGGCGACCAGGTTGGCGGCCAGGCTCGCGCTGAACCGCTCTTCGTGATGATCGGTGTTGAGGAACTTCGCGACGCGCCGGGCGTACTGTGATTCGTCAAACGAACTCTCCGCAAACGAGATCGAAAACGTCTTCACAGTTTCCGACGCCGCGCGGACTGCTAACGCGGTTACCAAAGAAGAGTCGATGCCCCCTGAAAGCAACACGCCGAGCGGCACATCCGAAACCAGCCGCATCCGCACCGAATCAGCCAGCAACTCGCGCAATTGCTCAGCGGCTTCATTGACGCTCGGCACTGGTTCGCGAGTTTTGTAGCTGAGTTTCCAGTAGCGCTCAACTTCTATCTTTCCATCCTCGAGCGTGAGGCTGTGTGCGGCCGGAAGTTTGCTGATCCCCTCGTAAATCGACAGCGGCGCCGGGACGTAATCGAATGAGAGGTACTGGCGCAGCGCGTTCAGATTGAGACTCGGCCGCACCGCTGGATGCGCCAGCAGGACCTTTGGCTCTGACGCAAACAGCAAAGTCTGATCAAAGACGCCCCAGTACAGGGGCTTCTCGCCAAAGCGATCGCGCGCGATGAAAAGCCGGTGCCGCCGGTCATCCCAAAGCGCGAACGCGAACATGCCGTTGAGACGAGAGACCATGTCGCGGCCGTATTCTTCGTATAGATGCGGCAGGACTTCGGTGTCTGAGGCGCTGCGAAAGGTGTGTCCACGCGTTTCCAGGTCCGCGCGCAGCTCGCGATAGTTGTAGATCTCGCCGTTGAGAATGACGGCAATGCTTTCGTCTTCGTTGTAAACCGGCTGCTCTCCAGTGACGAGATCGATGATCGCCAGCCGGCGCATGCCCAAAGCGACGCCGTCGCCTACCACATAACCTTCCGAGTCCGGCCCGCGATGAATCATGCGATCGCACATCGAGCGCAAAAGTTCATCCGCGCCGTCAGGCGGCGGCGTGCGCGGATCAAGATTGGCCCAACCGGTTATGCCGCACATAATAAGTACAGTAATGAGTGATGAGTAATGAGTGATGAGAAAACGGTCGATGCTTCACTTTCGCTTCTTGACTCATAACTCATCACTCATTACTCATCACTGCTTTTCAAAACCTATTCTTTCCCGCACCGCATAGATCGCCTTCGCCTG
>DATGVD010000332.1:0-3144 GCA_035300785.1 Pyrinomonadaceae bacterium
GCGGCGATCTTCATTGAGATAGTTCCTGAGACTGTGGCGCTGTGGACGGAAGGCGCCAGCGGGGCGAATGCGGCTGAAGCGGTCGTCGGCGCGTTCGCGCTTCTCCTCGGCGGGTACCTGCTAATCCAACTGGTCGAGCACACGATCGCGCCGCACTTTCACTTTGGCGCTGAGACACATCCGGAATCCGTCATCAGACCATCGGCGGCGTACACCGCAATTGGCGGTTTGACCATTCACACTTTTTTCGACGGTGTTTCAATCGCGTCCGCGTTTCTGGTCAATCTAAAGGTTGGCTTGCTTATATTCATCGCGATCATGCTGCACAAGGTGCCGGAAGGTTTCACCGTCGCGTCGATCATGCTTGCCTCGGGACGATCTTCAAAAAAGGCCGCGGCGGCGGCCCTGGCGATAGGTGCGGCAACCTTCGCGGGTGTCGTTGGGGTCGCGCTGCTGAAATCGCAGTTTGCTAATTCAGTCGCTTACGCCTTGCCGTTTTCCGCGGGCGTGACGCTTTACGTGGCCGCCAGCGATTTGATTCCGGAAGTGAATCGCAAGGAGGAGAAGAACCCAATGGTCTCGATTGTCGTATTTGCTGGTGTGGCGCTTTTCTATTTACTACATCGTTTGATTCCCAGATGAGGATGAACAGGCCTCAAGGTCGTAGGGCAGTTTGGTTGTGGCACGCGCATCTTGCGCGTGATTCACGGGCTGGACGCCCGTGCCACTCTGATTAACTTTACATGACTCGCATGACTCGTTCTCATCGCAAATCAATTCGGACGGCAGTTGTGGGTCTGGCGCTGCTTGGGAGCTTACTCGCTCTGCTGGGCAACGCCCGCGCTGAGCCGGCCAACTCGCCACTGCCGCCGCCCAACCCGTTTCGCTACGTCGTTGACAACGCGGGCGTGATTGATTCAGCGACCAACCAGCGGATGGAAAAGATTCTGACAGATTTGAAGAAGGCAGGCGATATCGAGTTTGCGGTCGTCACGGTGAAGACCACCGCTGATCAGGACATCTTTGATTACTCGCTGGCCGTCGCGCGCGGCTGGGGAATCGGTTCGAGCGAAGGTGAAAAGAACGGGTTGCTGCTGCTGGTCGCGGTCGACGATCGCAAGTATCACATTCAAGTCAGCCGGCACCTGGAAGGCGATCTACCCGACGGACTGGTCGGTGAAGTAGGCCGGCGCATGCGCGATCCTTTCAGAAAAAGTGATTACAGTGGCGGCTTGATGACTGCCGTTCAGACCATCGTTTCGACGCTGGAGGAAAAGCGCGGCTTCAGCGTCGCCGACGTTGATAAGAAGTACTCGTACCGGCCCAGCGCGGAACCGGTGCGCGAAACATCCAGGGGCATTTCCCCCTGCGTGCTTTTCCTTATAGTGATCTTTGTTATCATCTTCGTCATCTCGAGTCGGCGGCGTGGCGGACGCGGTGGTTTCGGCGGCGGTGGCGGTTGGCTCAACTGGCTTCTGCTCAGCATGGTTCTCAATAGCGGTAATCGGGGCTCCGGCGGGTCGAGTGGCTGGAGCGGTGGCGGCTTTGGTGGTTCGAGCGGCGGAGGCGGCTTTGGCGGGGGGGGTGATTTTGGTGGTGGCGGCGCTGGTGGAAGCTGGTAATTTCGTTCCAAGGTTTTAGGTTGCAAGTTCAAAAACATGTCCAGGACAATCATCTCGGAAGCACTGAATCATCTGGTCGCTGATCTGAAGAGCACGCACGGCGACAATCTTGCCTCCGTCGTGCTTTACGGATCGGCGGCGGCGGGCGACCACGTCGAGCTGCATTCTGATTACAATCTGCTGGTCGCGCTGAATCGGATTATGCCGGACGACCTGCGCCTGGCACAGGCGCCTCTGCGCGAATGGCAACGCCTGGGGCATCCGCTGCCGGTTTATTTCACGGTCGAGGAACTTCAGGACGCGGCGGACGTATTTCCGATTGAGTTCCTGCACATGGAGACCGCGCGCATCGTGCTGTATGGCCGCGACCCGTTCGAGTTTCTCAAGATTTCCGATGCGAACCTGCGACATCAAACCGAATACGAGCTGCGCAGCAAGTTCATTCAACTGCGCCGCCTGTACGTGCCGGCGTCGGTATCGGCGGAAAAGCTTTGTGCCTTGATGATTGATAGTCTGTCGAGTTTTGCTTCGCTGTTTCGCCCGGTGCTGACGCTGCACGGAAGCGAACCGCCGCGCGGCAAACCCGACGCCGTGCGGGCGACCGCGCAGTTGCTGAAGCTCGATGCTGCGCCCTTCGAGCGAATCTTCGCTCTGCGCGCCAGCGGCGACGCCGGTTTGAATGAGAAACAAGCCAACGACCTGTTCGCCGACTACCTGACGCAGATCGAACGCGTTATTGAAGCTGTCGACGCCCTCGACTAGGGCGAGTAATTGCTCAGCTACAAATGGAGATTTGATTATGAAGAGAAATGCACTGTTACTTTCAATCCTGATTCTGCTTTCGCTTTCGGCGGCCGGTTGCAGCTACAACACGCTGCAGGCCAAACACCAGAACGTGAAAGCGAAATGGTCCAACATCGAGACCCAGCTACAGCGTCGCAACGATCTGCTCGGCAATCTGATCGAAACGGCGAAGCTCTCCGGCGTGCAGGAGCAGGAGGTTTTTGGCACGATCGCCAAAGCTCGTTCGCAACTGCTGAATGCCACCAGCGCTCAGCCGCAGGGCGATGCGGGCGACAAGTCACCGGAACAGAAACAGGCGGTAATGACGGCCGCGAACAGCTTCGGCGGAACTGTGGGTCGCTTGCTGGTCCTGCAGGAACAATATCCACAGTTGAAATCGAACGAAAACTTCCTGAAGGCGCAGGACGAAGTTGCCGGGACCGAGAATCGTATCGCCACGGCGCGCAAAGACTACAACGACGCGGTGCAGGATTACAACACGACGCGCGGACACTTTCCCACGGTAATTTCCGCGAAGTTATACGGTTTCAAGGAAGAGCCTTACTTCAAAGCCCAAGAAGGCGCGCAGCAGGTGCCGCGCATCGACTCAAACACGCTGCGGCCGAATCAAGCGACGCCCGCAGCGAAATAGCGTACTCGGTCATGGAGTCAGTACCGGGAGCGGTAGCGACCGGGTCAACAATCCAGCAATCTCGCGCCTTTCCATCGGAGACGACCC
>DATGVD010000333.1:0-4540 GCA_035300785.1 Pyrinomonadaceae bacterium
CGCGGGATTTGATTTGCGCCGAGCAGAACTGCTTTGTAGCCGGCGACCGTGGCCATCGAAGACAACGCGTCCATCGCCTGCGCGCGCGTGATGCGCGGCACCAATTCCATCGCAAAGGTTGTCAGTCCACGTGCCAGCGCGGGAGCCAACTCGGCAGGTTCATCGAGCGGACGCAGAAAGCCCAGCATCACCGCGCTTTTTTTCAGACGATTGAAATCTTCCGGTGAGGGGCGATTGACGACTACCAGAATATCCGCGGACCCGAGCAACGCGTTGCGATCGTCGATCACAGTCGCGCCGGCGTTCCGGTAATCATCGTCGGTTCGCGCCGCGCCCAGACCTGCGCCGCTTTCGATCGAGAGCGACGCCTTCAGCGCGACGAGCTTCTGCACCGAATCGGGCATGAGCGCGACCCGCGCCTCGCCCGCTTCCGTCTCACGCAACACGGCGATGTTCATCTGTTCTCTTGAGCGAGCGCTACCGGCTTGATGAAGTTAGAATTGCGAAGGCGGAGTATAGCACGGCACAATGGGAACAATATGTGACGAAGCTCGCGTTGGGAGGAGGCCGAATGGAAGCCACGCGTTTTCTTAGCTGTAGAACACTCGGCCTGGGCAATTCTGTAGGACTCAACAACCGATACTACTCTAGGGCAACTGCTCAACCTGAATGTAGAGCGTGTAATTACCGCCAAGCTCCGGAGCGTCCGCATAGACGACAGGAGATGCCTTGCCGTTGTTTCGCTGGCTCTGGGCCATTCGCAGAGCTTCGTCATAAGTCAGGATTAGCACTTCCGGGCGAAAGCGGTAATCGTCGCTATATGAACGCATCCCGATGGGACGATCCTGTGGCTCGACGCCTCCACCTCGTCCATTCATCCATACTTGTCCGACAACCTCACCGCGCAGCGCAACTTTCGCGGACTCTTGATTAGTGAGATTAGGATCGGAAATAAGTTCCCCAACGCCTGAGAACTGCTCTAAGCCGGCACTCTCCCACGCCTGGAACAGACCGTAAATGCCGTCCCATTCCCAGATCATGGGAATGATTACGATTGCGTTTTGTCGCCGGGTCAGTTCGCCTTCCCAGATCAACTGCGGCAAAGCATTTGACTGCGGATTAGTACTGTGTTTTTCAGGTGAAGTGGGGAAAGAATCTCCGGCGCGAAAGCCGCCGTTCCCTCCCATGTAGCGGCCTGATCCGCCTTGAGTCCGGTCCGGAAAAAGTGAGGTGTCTCCGATTACCGGTGTCCTCCTGCGGTAAGGCGGCGAGACGTTAACCTGGTTGGCACCGGCTCGCTTCTCAACCATAAAACTCTTGGTAAAGAGAAAAACCTCATCATCTGCTCCGTCACGAAGTAGAGGGTTGTTGACTTCTGCTGTTTGATGATTACAGGTGAAGCCGTTCAACGTTACCCGAAAGCGCCCACTTGCCGGCCCGAGTGTTATGGACTCTTGCCGGGGAGCGGCGCGGACTTCCTGACACTGCCCCTTAATCATGATTCGATTGGAGTCAACCGGAAGGGCGGTTCGCCCTGGAATTGGTAAGAACACTCGCAGATATATCGTGTCATTCCAACTAGCGTCCCGCCGCAGTGTCTCCTCGACTGTGAAGCCGCCTTTGGCGTTGATGGTCAAGTGCGAAACAGCGCTTGAAGTGCCATCACTATGGATGAATTGATAAGGCACGACTCCGAATGGTTGGTTCGCTTCGAACTTACCTGTCAACCTGATTGTCGTTGGGCACTGACCTAAGTAATTCGGGCGGTCAGCCTGAATCGTCAAGTTACTAATCCCCCAAGCCTGCGCACTCGCCGAATGATGCGCGAGGACCGCCGAGAGAGCGATCAGAAAAACCAGAGTTGTTGTAATTAGGCTAAGTCTGTAGCTCATAGGTTTTCTCTCCTAGCGGCCATGCGCCGCCACCGTCGGGATATGCTGCTCAATAAGAATGCGGTCGAGACGGGCATGATCGAGACCGCGCGCGACCCATGCGTCGTGGAATAGCCTGATATTCGGAAGTACATGCGTCGCAGACCCATCGAGTTCATGGTCGAAGATTTGAAAGACTGCGCCGTCGGATCCCTGCGACCCACTAAGCAACCACAGCACGGATGCGACGTACTTCTCAACCATTTCACCGTTTATCGTGCGACCGTCAAAAGCAGCGCGGCCAACAGCATCGCAAAGGCCGGGGTTATTGAGCTCAGCCTCACTCATAGTTCCTCCGCCCGTAAGATTGAACCGCGCCGCCGGATTTGCCCGCTTCACCGCCATGGCGAAGTAGTCGGCGAAACCTTCCATCCAGGCGTTCTCTGGCGAGTTGACGAGTTGTGTCATTGCCGTACCTGGGAGCTGTGCACAGTCCGCCGGGTTTAGGCATCTCTGCGTGGTAAAGCAGGTGTCGTGATAGCTGGGCAAGAGCAGGAAACTACCTATTTTGTCTTCAAGGAAATGTGCGTACTCGTGCATGATAACAAGGTCGCGGGTGTTGTGTTCGCGGTTAATCACGAGCCCGCTTCCCGGCGCGTTATAGTGAGTCATTAGACCACCGAGATCGTTGAACGAGACGTCGACCACGGGGATTACTTCCTTCTCAAGCAGATCACGCCGCGCAGTGGCGAACTCGTAGGCGAGCCGGATGTCGTGGGCGGCGTTGAAGCTGCGTATCTGCTCAGGGGTTGCGAAGTTTTCACTGAAATCGAGCGGACCAGTCCCTCTCGAGTTCATGGACTTCTTCACAAAGTAGGGGCCAAAGCCGCCTGTGAGTACCTGGGCCGCTGCATTGGTCGCGTAGACCAAAACCGTTGTGTCGGTGCCGTCCGGCATATGCGGAACTGTGACACTGAAACGCCCGGCTTCGTTGGTCACTACGGTATTGACGAGCCCGCCGGCACGCCACACCTGCACTCGGCACCCTATGATCGGACGATTGAAGGTTGCAGATCCGCCACCGAAAGGATTGACCTCAGTGTCGGTGTAGGTGAAAGTGCCGGTCATACTGTCGGCACCAGCGGTGCCGGAGATAGAGAGCGGGATCAATCTAAATCGCTGATTGTCTCCGTTGACCCAGTCCCACTGTTGCGCCTGCGGGCCATTACCCGTCGCGCCGGGTCCACCGTTGATGTCCAGGCTTTTTCCGCTGTGTTTGGCGACGATGTTGTAGTAGCCTCCAGCGTCGCGAATGAGCCTCCACATCTGATTGTCGCTGCCGTTATAATCCCATTGTTCGACGATAGCGCCGTTGCCCAACGCTGCTGTTCCTCCAAAAACGTCCAGGCTCTTGCCGCTGTGCTTCGCGAGGATTTTGTAGTAGCCGCCACCGACCGGGATGATCTGCCACTTCTGGTTGTCCTCCTCTTCGATACAGTCCCACTGTATGACCCGATCTCCGTTCCTGAGGGAATTAGGCCCCCCTGCGACTGCGAGACACTTGCCGCTGTGCTTGGCGGTAATGCGATAGTAACCCGATGGATTAATCTCCTGAGCGAAAGTGTTCCCTGCTGCAAACAGGATTACCAACAGGATCACCGATAAGCTCGACATCAACATTGTTCTTCTCATAGATTTGTTCTGATTTCTCTTCTCTTCTTAGTTACGAGTTAGTTAGGAGGCGCAACTTACCTGCTCCAGACGACATTCAATCCGCCGCAGCGGGATTTGTCTCTACGGTAACATACATATCCATATTTCTATTCAGCATTGGAAACAAGCGCTTAGGAGCTGGAATAGATCCTCCTTGAGTTTGCGAACTTTCATGCCGCCCCCTTATAATCACGATCCGTTTCTTTCGGCGCATTGGTGTAGTTGGTTAACACGCTGCCCTCTCAAGGCAGAGATCACGGGTTCGAGTCCCGTATGCGCTACCAATAATCAGTAGGCAGTAGGCAGTGAGCAGTAAGCAGTCGGGCAATTGTTGCCGATAATAATGGCCACCGGGATGGTGGTCATTTATGTCTCCGTCATAGTGTGTGCAACAATCCGTTGAGACAAACAAATGGCTGAACCGCAAAAGAAAAAGATCCGCTGGTCGGCCGCCTGGGGCGACGCGCGCGAGCTGGTTTGGACGCACCGCCATCGCCTGTTACTTGGCGCGGTGTTGATGCTGATTAACCAGGCAATGGGGCTGGTGCTTCCGGCCTCGACCAAGTATTTGATCGACCAGGTCATCGTCAAAGGGCGCACCGATCTGCTTTGGAAGATCGCTTTGGCGGCGGGCGCCGCAACCGTCGTGCAAGCTATCACCTCGTTCAGCCTGTCGCAGGTTCTGGGAGTCGCGGCACAGCGCGCCATCACGGAAATGCGCAAGAAAGTACAGGCAAAGATTGCCCGGCTGCCGGTCAGCTATTTCGACTCTACCCAGATCGGCAAGCTCATTTCGCGAATCATGAACGACGCCGAGGGCATTCGTAATCTGGTCGGCACCGGCCTGGTGCAATTGGTCGGCAGCTTTATCACTGCAGCCGTAGCTCTCTGTGTTTTGCTCTGGCTCAACTGGCGTCTGACTTTGATTACGATTCTGGTTCTGGGGACTTTCGGCG
>DATGVD010000334.1:0-5649 GCA_035300785.1 Pyrinomonadaceae bacterium
GCCGCAAGCAAATGCGCGCCGTGATCGATGAAGCCTTAAAGACTTTTGAAGAAGCGGGAAATGATTCGCGTGCGGTGACGTTGGAGGTCGATCCGGTAAGTATGATGTGATTCCCTGTCGAGCTCGAGCTCTAAAATTCCCCTCTCGCTCTGGGAGAGGGGTTGGGGGCGAGGGCCTTGGGCGCGCACTAAACCCTCTCCCCGACCCTCTCCCAGAGGGAGAGGGAGAAAACTACTTTGTCTGATTTCCCAAATATTGCGCTAAACTCACGGCCATGAAACTTTCCGAACTCGCCGCGCAGACCGGCGCGACTTGTAGCCCGAGTGCAGGCGACATCGAGATCGAGAGCGCCGCGGGGCTCGATCAAGCGGAGCCCGGACAAGTCACGTTCCTGTCCAATCCGCGCTACACGTCGCGAGTGAAGACGACGAGAGCTTCGGCTATTTATGTTGGCGAAGACGTCGAGGTCGCCCGCGATGACATCGCCCTGCTGCGCGCGAAAGATCCTTACCTTGCGTTTACGCGCGCAATGATTGTTTTTCATCCCGGACCAGATTTCGAGTCGTACTGGGATCCCACCGCGGTGATTGATTCAAGCACGCGCATTCCTAAAGAGGTTTTCATCGATGCTCACGTCGCTATCGGGAAGAATGTTGTGATTGGGGATCGTGTGCGCATTCATGCGAATGTTACGATCTACGATAACGTCACCATCGGCGATCATTCGGAAATTCATTCCGGCGTCGCGATTCGAGAGAACTCAATCATCGGTCGACGTGTCATCGTCCACAATAACGCAGTGATCGGCAGCGATGGTTTTGGTTTTGCTAAGGATGAGGAACGCCGCTGGCTGAAGATTCCGCAAACCGGTCGGGTTGTGATCGAGGATGACGTTGAGATTGGCGCCGGCACAACAATCGATAAGGCTTCAACCGGAGAGACGCGTATCAAGCGCGGCGCCAAGCTCGACAATCTGGTTCAAGTAGGCCACTCTTGCGAAGTCGGCGAGGACGCTTTGCTGTGTGCTCAGGTGGGAATGGCCGGCAGCTCGCGCGTCGGCGATCGCGTTATTCTCACCGGCCAGGTCGGAATCGGCGGTCACATTACCGTGGGCGACGACGCGATACTTTATCCGCAGAGCGGGGTTCCAAACGACGTCGCGGCCGGTGAAGTCCTGGTCGGCACGCCCGCGTTTGAAGTGAGCGCTTTCTGGCGAGCGATTGCGGTCTTCAAGAAGCTGGGAGACATTCCGAAACGAATTCGCGGTTTGGAAAAGAGATTGGATGAGATTGAGAAATCAAAATCTCAGTAGTGACGAGCGTCACTGGTCACGGGCGGAAATTCGAACGGCCTTTTTGTTCTGGCTCTTCTGGTCGGCCTATGTCCTGCTCTCAGCAATCCTGATCGCGTCGCTGCTCACTGACTGGCCGGCATTTCTGCACGAACACGTGACCTTCTAAGTAATCGCGCCGCCATCTACGATCACTACTTCGGCATTCATGAACGAATTCCGATCGCTAACCATGAACGCGGCGAACTCCGCCAACTCTTCGGGACGACCCAGGCGGCCCGCCGACGCCCAGAAGTCGTGCATCTGCAAGAGTCGTTCGGGCAAAGCCTTAGCCAATTCCGTATCGAAGATTCCGGCGGCGATCGCGTTGACGCTGACGCCGAACGTTCCCGCCTCGCGCGCCAGGCATTTCGTAAAGCCGATCATCGCGGCCTTTGAGGTGGCGTAGTGAACTGAAGTCGGCAGCGCGCGCATGGCGCCGATCGAAGTGATGTTCAGAATCTTGCCAAAGCGCTGGCGAATCATCTGCTTGTAGATCGGCTTGGTCACGGCGAACAGACTGCCCACGTTCGTGTTGATGACTTCGTCCCAGGCGCGATCAGTGGTCGTGGCAAAGTTGTCGCCGCGATTAATGGCGGCGTTGTTGACGAGAATATCGATGCCGCCCCAGGCGTGAACGAGATCCCTGGTCAGGTGTTTCATGCCAAAGCGATCCGTGATGGACACTTTGTAAGCCAGCGCCCGGCGCCCGAACTCTTCGATCTTTTTCCGGGTTACTTCGGCAAGGTCATCGCGCGAACCATAGCTGAACGCGACGTCCGCGCCTTCGCGGGCAAAGACATCGCACAGTGCCTTGCCAATGCCACGCGTGCCACCGGTTATGAACGCGCGCTTTCCTTCGAGCAACAGACTCACTCTTTACACTCCCCTGCGGGACCGATGCGCGACCGCAGCGGCCACTTTTCGAAACGGTTTGATGAGCTTAAACAAGACGGGGATTAAATCGCGAAGCCTAGGTCTCAGTCAAGACGAGCGCCAAAACCGGGCGATCAAGCAACGCGCTCGGCCAGCGATTCATTGTCCGCGGTCGCGGCTTTCGGTATCAGCGCGGTGATCTCTTCAACGATGCGCTTCGTGGCATTCGGCAGGGCGATGGTGATGGTGGCCGCGCGCAGCGCCGCGTAGTGTTTGGAATCGTCTATCATGCGACGCACGACGGGAACGATGTCCGAAGCGCGTTGCAGCAGGACGGCGGCGCCGCCTTTCACGATCAAGTTCACGGTGCCGGCTTCCTGTGGCATTGGCCGAGTCGTAACGTCAGCGATAATCGGCACGCGACAATTCAACGCTTCGAACGTGCTCAGTCCGCCAAGTTTTGAAATCATCACGTTAGCGGCGCGCATTAGCTGCTCGACTTCGTCCGAATAACCGATTACCTTGACCGGAAACCTGGCCTCAGCCGCTACGATTTCGGCTTCGGTCTTTAAAGCCTCATTTTTGCCGGCCAGAAAAATTGCCTGCACGTCCAGCTCGCCACGCACCAGCTCGCGAAAGATTTCCGGAACGTTGCCGCCGCCTTCCCAGCCGGCATTAAGAAAGACGGTGAACTTTTCGGCGTCGAGACCGAGCGCCGTGCGTGCGGCCTGCGCCGCCTGCTCGCCGGGAAAGGCGAACTTCGGATGCACCGGCATGCCGGAGATTTTGATTCGTTCCGGCGCGATGCCATAGTCGATCAACTGCTGTCGCGCTTCCCCACTGGCGACCAGATACAGGCTGACGTCATCGCACGCCCAGCCTTTCCAGAAGCCATAGTAGGGATCGGTGACCACGGTGACGAGCGGAATGCGATCCGCAAGTTTCAGCTCCCGGAGCACGCGCGCGAAGATATGTTGGGTCAGTGGATGGACGCTGACGACAATGTGCGGACACCAGCGCTCAAACAGTCCGCGCACATAAACGATGCTGCGCGAATGAAAAAACTCGCGCGTCTCAGGCCGGACGCGATTGATGGCCCAGTAATAGTACTTCATCCAATGCTGCTTGTTGCGCAGCAGCCAGTTGTAGACGCGCACCAGCCGGGCGGCAATCGCGGCCGACTCTTCGACCGCGCGGACGACGCGAATCGCGTAAGACTCGCCTTTGACGAAGCTCTCAATGCCCGCGACAATTGCCGCCGCAGCCGAGCGATGGCCACCGCCGGTGTCGGACGAGATGATTAGAATTTTTGGGGCGTTAGGATTCATCATGCGCTGAGCGGTGTTTAGAGTACCAACTCTAGTTGGGCCCTTTTGCTACTAAAAAAACCCGAACTAAAGTCGGTGCTCCGAAACCCCTGTTTCACACATTGACCCTGATCCCATCGGCTTGAGGTTCAGCTTGTTTGTCGAATTCCCGCCGCGCTTTCTTCATCTCGCGCTCGATCTTCTTGATCTGGATCAGGTGCTTCGGATTAAACGGCAGCGACGGATAGTAGCAATTCGATTCGTGCGTGCAGAAGCAACCGTTTGCCGCGTGCTTGCGGCGCGCTTTCATCTCCGGTGACAGCCAGAGCCCTTGAAAGTCCCAGTTGTGATCTCGCAGGTTGCCGATGGGCGCCAGGTTCTCGCAAGACGACAGTGTGCCTTCGTCGTAAATCACAGCACCGGCCGTGCCTGCGTAACAAGTCAATTGCGCTTGCTGCGTCTCCTGCGTCTTCGTGATCAGGCCGTGCATGTAGATGTCGATCGCCGCTTTGAAAAAGCCGGCGTTGCCGCCGTAATTATTCTTGATCGCCGCGTGCCGTGAATCGTCATCAATAGTGTTCGCCAGTTTGGCGTAGCGCGTTAGATCGATATCGAGTTCGATCGGATCGGCTGACGGCGGACGAATGTAATTGAAGTTGACCTTGTCCGGTTTCAGATCGTGTTTCAGAAAATCGTACCAGTCGAAGATCGTGTCCTGATTCGAATGCATGAAGCAGGTGCAGGTCTGTATGTCGAGCCGCGGATACTGTTTTTTGATCGCCTGCAACTCGCGCGCGGTGTCAATCGCAATCGTCCAGGAGCCGGGCTTCTGCCGAATCTTGTCATGCTGTTCTTCCAGGCCATCGATTCCCAGCGCGACGGTGACGTTTAAGTTCGGACACTCGTCCATGATGCGCATCACGTCGGGAAAGATTCGCTTCTGAATCTGACCGTTCGACATCACGTAAACCGATTCCAGATTGTTGTGGCGATAGAACGAGTTGACGATTTCCGGCAGGTCTTTGCGCGTGAACGGTTCGCCGCCGGCGAGAATCAACACGCCCAGATTGCCTCCGAGGGTCTCAGCAATGCGATCAATCTCGCGCACCTTCATCTGCAATTTCTTGCGCGGCCGGTCGTCGAGCTCGTCGGTGAAAAAGCAATGCGTGCAACGCATGTCGCACACCGATGTGACCAGAATGTTCAGCAAAACCGGTGCAAATGGCTGGCCCAGCGCAAGTTTCTGATAACGCTTCAGTAGTTCTCTGGTGGTGTAATCCATGAAAGCCTCTTAACTCTCAATTCGATCGACAAACAAGTCATCCACAGGCATTGACCAGCCAGGCACGCCAGGCTCGGCGTCCGCAATGTCGCCGCGACGAAATATCCTCGGCACGTCCGGCGAATAGATGCTGTACAATTTCACGACATCCTCACTCAAAAGATTGACGTCCCAAACCGCCAAGGTGCGCGCCGCAAAATAGTCGGCGCGTTTGTTCGCGATAGCGGCCTCAGCCGTTGGTCCATAGTCGCCCTCACTGCGAACCTCAACCGCGAAATCGGGAGCGCCTTCGAAGAATTTCATGCCCGTCCACTCGCCTACATAGAACGCAGCATCAGGACTGAACGATTTGCGATTTGATAGATTGACAATGAACGCTGCGTTATCCGTAACCGCCAATCCGCTTTTCGTTCGGCGCGAGTGCTCGCGCAAACTTGCGAAGATTTCAGCCGCAGCATAGCTGGGAGCGGCGCCAGTTGGGGACATGAGGACAATCTCTCCGTTGACGATTTCCGCCTTTTGCTCACTCGGCAGAGCGTATAGGTTATCGATTGTGGCTTCTAGATTGGCGACCATGGCACTTCAGGATTGTAGCACAATGCATTGTTCGATCTTAGCGGTCGATTATTAAGCCCCTGCGCGTTCCCCCTTCCCGCTAATCCCCAGCGCGCGCATGCGGCGATAGAGGTGACTGCGATCGACGCCCATCAACTCGGCCGCGCGCGAAACATTGCCGTCGGCTTCGTCCAGTTTGCGTTGAATGAATTCGCGATGATAGGCATCACTGGCCTCTTTGAAAGATGGAAACCGGTAAGAGGAGGCCGGCGGAGCTTCGTCGCCAAAGGCCGGCAGGT
>DATGVD010000335.1:0-3953 GCA_035300785.1 Pyrinomonadaceae bacterium
GTACACGAAGGGCGCATACGCCCAGTCCAATCCCACGATCTGTTACCCGAAATGGACCAGGAATTTTTATGCGAAGGGCCCGAACGCTGATGTTCGTGGCGCCGGTGAACTGGCGCGACTCGACGAAGCGATCGCGCTGGACCGCACGGCGGCGCTGATGTCCGCCAGCTACGGTAAGTTTCAGATCATGGGCTTCAACTATGAGATTTGCGGCTTTGAAAACGTGGATGATTTTTACGCGGCCATGCAGGTCAGCGAAGGTGAGCATCTGAAGGCCTTCTGCGGATTCATCAAGAGCAATTCACTCGACGGGGTGCTGCGGAATCACCAGTGGGCCAAACTCGCCGCGGGGTACAACGGGCCGTCGTACAAGGACAACAAGTACGACGAGAAACTGGCGGCCGCCTTCGTCAGGTATTCGAAATAGTAACCTACCTGGATCAACAAATGGAGGGTAGCCTTGCCAGTACTGAGGCAAGGTTCAAGAGGTCGCGCGACTTCACCAGTAAGAGGAGACTACGTGTATGGCTACGATTGAATCCCTGCTTCCGGTCAGTGGTGTTGGTTTCAGGACCAACAATCGAACTAACAATTCTCATTTCGCTACGGAGGTCGTACATGACTTGCTCATTAAGATCGCGGGCTTATGGCATGACCTGCATCCCGATCACCCGATCTCAATCGGCCAGATTTCGCATAAGGGTGGCGGGGACTTCCCGCCGCACCATCAGCACAAGTTTGGCGTCGAGGCTGACATGCGCCTGCTGAGCAAAGACGGACAAGATCTTGAGCTTACTTTTAGCAGCGCGGAGTATAGCCGCGATCTAACGCGCGAGTTTGTGACGTTTCTGAGAGCGAATGCAAGGATGCACAGGGTGTTCTTTAACGATCCCAGGCTAATCGAAGAATCGTTGACGAGTCACGCTGCTGGACACGACAACCACCTGCATCTTTGGTTCGAGGACGAGCAAGAATCTACTCCTCGCGTGCTTCGTAACTTCACCAAAGGCGACGATGTGAAGCGATTGCAAGAAAAGCTTATCGAAGCAGGCTTCCCAATCGAGGGCGGCGCGGATGGGAAGTTTGGACAACACACCGAGGACGCGGTGCGAGCGTTTCAGACTGCGCACCCTCCGCTGCCGGCCAATGGCATTGCTGACGAGGCCACACAGAGTGCACTCGGGCTATAGGCGACGAGCGTTGCAAGACACCAGGACCTGTGCGGCGCGTCTCGGACTCTGAAGCTGGTTGTGATTTTTCTGGACGGGGCCACAAAGGCCTGCGGCGGACCGTTACTTCGACAGCTCAAGAAAGCTAGTCACCTCCGCTTCGAATACCGCGCTAACGTCTGCGGAAAGATGCGCACGCCTTCGGGCATCGCAGCCATCGAGATTTTATTCGTTCCCGTGAGAATGTCGCGCGCGGTCATGCCGTACACCTGCAGGTTGTCTTCGTTGTCGGGCTTGATCACGACGCCCTTCAGCTCAAGTCCCGCGAACGCGCCACGGCTTCTGGAATAAGAAAGAATCTGCGCATTCATTCTGACGTCAGTCGAAGCGCTGGCTGATCTTCCCACCGGTCCGGCAGCCGCGCTGCCTTCGCCGCCGATTTCAAACTTGTCGCCCAACAAACTCCCAACTGCACTCTCGTTCATGAAGAGCAAAATGTAATCGGTCGAGGAGGCGCCAATTTGCAAGCCGATGCTGCCGCCGCCGAGATCGAAGAACGCCGGCGCACTCCAGCCACCGGCGACGCGCCGGCTGATTACGCCGCTGCCGCCGCGGCCGCCAACAATAAATCCCGCCTTGAACACGCTCGGAAAAACCGCTACCGCTTCCGCGCGGTCCAGCAAATCGCGCGGGATCGACTGCTCGCGCGTGGCCATGATTTGATCAAACACCCGTGCGGCCTTCGCCGATTGATTCGCAGCCTCGCGCGCTTTCTTCGCGTTGCGCTCACGGCTTGTCTGTGCGAAAGCACTCCCCGTGACCGAAAGAATGGCCAGGGCGCAAATTGATAAGAAAAGCGAAGGTCTGACTAATTTCTTCATGATTCTTCTCTTCCTTTGTGGGTCTCGAAGTAACTCAATTGTTCTTGCTCGGTACTGTAGAGCATACTTATAATCACTCGCTCTGACAACGCACGCGCAGTTGAGAGTTCAACCTTTAGGTTGCGGTTTATCAATGCACAAGCTGAGGCTTGAACTCTGAACCTTGACCATGCCCATTGGCACTCCATTTCATGAGCGAACGTTTCGGCTTTGCGAAAGCCTGAACTACCGCGAATGGTCGGGCTACTATACGGTCAGCGCGTACGAGGCCCATCACGACCACGAGTACAACGCCATTCGCAATGCCGCCGCGCTGATCGATATCTCGCCGCTGTTCAAGTATCGAGTCACGGGAAAAGATGCAACGCGACTGGTCGATCGCGTCATCACGCGCGACGTGCGAAAGGTTTCGGCGGGCCAGGTGATTTACACGCCGTGGTGCGACGAGCACGGCAAAGTGATCGACGACGGCACGGTGTCGCGGCTGGAAGAAAACATTTATCGCTGGACGGCGGCCGACCCGAGCTTGCGCTGGTTCACGCAAAACGCCGTCGGGCTCGACGTGCAGATCGAAGACATCTCGGAACGCATCGCCGCGCTGGCGCTGCAAGGGCCAACCTCGGCGCGGCT
Organism: Pyrinomonadaceae bacterium; assembly: GCA_035300785.1. GTDB lineage: Bacteria > Acidobacteriota > Blastocatellia > Pyrinomonadales > Pyrinomonadaceae > UBA11740. The sequence goes on from DATGVD010000335.1 coordinate 2,681, forward strand.
CTTGAAAGCAGTTGTCGAAGATGCCGACATCGGAAGCTTGAAATACTTTCGCGTGACGACGGGCAGGATTGCCGGCGTGCCGGTTGAGATTTCCCGCACGGGATACACGGGTGATCTCGGTTATGAAATCTGGGCCGATGCAGATCGCGCATTGAACGTGTGGGATGCTTTGATAGAGGGCGGCCGGGCGTTCGACATAACCCCGGCCGGAATGCTGGCGCTCGACGTCGCGCGCATCGAGGCGGGCCTGCTCTTGATCGACATCGACTTCAATAGCAGCAAGAAAGCTCTGGTTGAAGAGCAAAAGTATTCGCCGATCGAAATGGGTCTCGGCCGTCTGGTGGACCTCGACAAGAATCGTTTCGTGGGCCGGCAGGCATTGATTGAAGAAAAGAAGCGCGGCCACCGAAAGCAGATTGTGGGACTGGAGATCGACTGGACTGAAGTTGAGAAGCTTTACGAAGCGGTTGGTTTGCCGCCCGCCGTCTCGCCGATTGCTTCGCGCGTCGCCGTGCCCGTCTTTCGAAACGGCGCGCAGATTGGAAAAGCCACCTCAACGACCTGGTCGCCGGTCTTGAAAAAGATGATCGGCCTCGCGACAGTCAAGCGCGAGTTTGCAAAGGCGAGCACGGAGATCGAAGTTGAGATCACCGTCGAGGCTATCAGACACCGCGTTCGCGCCAGGGTGACGAAGACGCCGTTCTACAACCCAAAACAAAAGACGGCGATACCGGTTTGAAAGAGCGGCGGCTTCGCCGCTTGATGTGCGGAAAGGCTTTGCCTTTCCGATCCCATTCCTTTTGATCATCATCGCGAGGCTACGCCTCGCACTTGAGGCATAGCCTCGAATTGAATTCTGAAGCATCGACGGGAAAGCCGGAGGCTTTCCGCACATCGGGCGGCAAAGCCGTAAATCAGAATCGTGAAAGATTCCCTCAACGAAATCATTAACAGCTACGACCCCGATGCACCTCTCGGCGAGGCGTCAACCATTCCCTCGTCATGGTACACGGACGAACGCGTCTTCGAACTTGAGAGGCAGACGGTCTTTGGGCGTTCGTGGCAATTCGCCGCGCGCATCGATCAACTTCGAGCGTCGGGAGATTTCGTTACAACCGAAATTGCCGGCGAGCCGATTGTGATTGTGCGCGGCAGTGACAATGTCGTGCGCGGATTCTTCAACGTCTGCCGGCATCACGCGGCGGCGGTTATGACCGAGCCAGCCGGACATGCGAGCCAGATGCGCTGTCCTTATCATGGCTGGACGTATTCG